>JBJOHE010000061.1:0-12657 GCA_046047895.1 Planctomycetota bacterium
CAGGAGCAATACCGGCGGCTGCTGCAGATTCAGGCCCGGGTGGTTGGCACTCCCTTTCTCATCCAGCCCGAGATCGCCGGGGCCATGGAGTTCACGCCCGAACAGCGGCTGGAGATCGAGCAGCTGGTCGACGGCGGGCTTCAGGCCACGGCCGCCTTGCGGGAGCGGCTTGCCCAAGGGGAACCGAGGGAGGCGCTCGAGGCCGAGTACCGTCGGCTGAAGGAGGCCGAAGTGAAGGCCATTCAGTCCCTACTCGAACCGCGTCAGGTCGCCGCCTGGAAGCAGGCGATCGGCCGCGACTTCGCCCTCGAGCGGCTCGGGGGGCCCACCTACCGGGCCCCGGAGCTGATCGACTCGGGAGCCTGGATCAACTCCGAGCCTGTGAGCCTTGAAGACCTGGCCGGCCGGGTGGTGGTGGTCCACTTCTACGCGTGCGGCTGCATCAATTGCATCCACAATTACCCGGTCTACCTCGACTGGAGCCGGCGCTTCCGCGACAAGGATGTGACGATCATCGGGATTCACACGCCGGAGACGGCGGCCGAGGCAGACCACGCGCACGTCCGCACCCAGGCCGCCGAAGCGGGCTTCTACTTCCCCGTCTTAATCGACACCGACAAGGCCAACTGGGAGGCCTGGGGCAACTCGATGTGGCCGTCGGTCTATCTGATCGATAAGCGGGGTCGGCTGCGGTTCTTCTGGCCCGGGGAACTCCGGTGGCAGGGAGCGACGGGCGACGCCTGGATGGCTGAGCGAATCGAGGAACTCCTCAGGGAGCGGTGAATTCCCGCGCAGGGCGACGCTACACGATCTCGTAGGCCTGCTCCTGGTGCTCGGAGAGGTCGAGGCCCATCTGCTCGACCTCGCGGCTAGCCCGCATCCCGACGAGGCGGTCGACCACGAGAAACGCGACCACCGACACGACACCACTCCAGGCGGCCGTGACGAGCACGCTCGCCGTCTGCCACCAGACCTGGCCGGCGATCGACTCATGGGCGAGCCCCGCGCCTCCCAGGGCCGGCGCGGCGACCACGCCGGTGAGCACCGCGCCCACGATGCCGCCAACGCCATGGACGCCGAACACGTCGAGGCTGTCGTCGTAACGGAACCGGTGCTTGAGCGAGGTCGCCGCCCAGTAGCAGACGAGGGCCGAGACACAGCCCAGCCCGATCGCCCCGAGCGGTCCGGCCGTGCCGCTCGCCGGCGTGATCGCGACGAGGCCGGCGACGGCGCCGGTGGCCACGCCGAGGGCCGAGGCCTTGCGATGGGTGACCAACTCGATCCCCATCCAGGTGGTGGCCGCGGCCGCAGCCGCGAGGTGGGTGACGAGCAGGGCCATCGCCGCCGTGCCGTTGGCCGCCAGGGCGCTGCCGGCATTGAAGCCGAACCAGCCCACCCACAGCATGCCCGTGCCCATCACCGCCAGCGGCAGGTTGTGAGGCCGCATCGGCTCCTTCGGGAAGCCGCGGCGGCCGCCGACGAGGATGCAGGTGACGAGCCCGGCGATTCCGGCGTTGACGTGCACGACCGTGCCGCCGGCGAAGTCGAGCACGCCCCACTGGTGGAAGAGCGCGCCTTCGCCCGCCCACGCCATGTGGCAGATCGGCAGGTAGGAGAACGTGAACCAGAGGATGCAGAACAGCAGCATGCCGGTGAATCGCATCCGCTCGGCGAAAGCCCCGACGATCAAGGCTGGCGTGATGATCGCGAAGGTCATCTGGAAGGCGGCGAAGAGCGATTCGGGGATCGTGCCGGAGAGCGACTCGGGGGTGATACCGCGGAAGAAGAGCTTTTCCGTGCCGCCGATGAACTGCTGGGCCTGTCCACCATTGGTGAAGGCCAGGCTGTAGCCGTAGGCCACCCAGAGCAGCGACATCACGCCTGCCATCGCCAGGCACTGCACGAGCACGGAGAGCACGTTCTTGCTCCGGACGAGGCCGCCGTAGAAGAGCGACAGGCCCGGCAATGTCATGAAGAGCACAAGCGCCGTGGCGACGATCATCCAGGCGGTGTCGCCGCCGTCGAGCGTGACCGTGTCGGCGGCGCGGCCGGCCGAGGAGGTCATGATCGCGAGGCCGAGGGCCGCGATGAGAGACGAGACGGTACGAGGGGATAGCGCGCACCGGCGGCCGAGCGCTCGAAGGGAACGCATACAAAGAATCTCCAGAAGGGTCCGCCTAGCCGAGATGCTAGCGAGCGGGCCGGGGAAAACCAGAGGGGCTCAGCAGAACGCCGCTCGGAGCATTGCGAGGTTCCTGGGCACCGCCACGAGCGGGTCTTCCTTGCCCTCGAATTCGAGCGACACCCAGCCTTGATAGCGGGCCCGCCGAAGGATCTCGGCCACCCGCCGGTAGTCGATGTCGAGGGAATACCACTTGCCGCCGCCGTCGTAGGTCTTGGCCTGCACGAGGCAGGCGGTCGGGGCGAGTCGCTCTATCTGCGGCTCGCTGTCTTCGAGGAAGTTGCCCGTGTCGAGCGTGGTCCGCAGCCAGGGCGAAGCGATCGCCTCCACGATCCGCATCACGCCGGCAGCGGTGCGGCCGAGCCCCCAGTGGTTCTCGAGCCCCAGCACCACGCCGCACTCCTCGGCCCGTGGCAGGCACTTTTCCAGCGACTCGATCACCCAGCCGAAGGCCTCGTCGTCGGTGTGCCCGGGGAGCCGCGGCTCGATCCCGCGGTTGGCCATCAGTTCGTCGAAATCCTTCGAGGTGCCCCAGCGGCCGGTGTTGACCCGCATGGTGGGGATTCCGAGCCGGTAGGCGAGATCGATCGAGTGGAGTGTCTTGTCGACGTTTTCCTGCCGCACCGCCGGATCGGGCGAGACGAAGCCCTGGTGGGTCGAAAACCCGCACATGGCCAGGCCAAGCGCATGGGCCTGCCGCTTGAGCTTCTGGAGCCGTCCGTTTGCCTCGTCGCCCATCATCTGCACCTGGAGGATCTCGACTCCGTCGAATCCCATCCGGGCCGCGTGATCGATGCAGGCTTCGATCGGCGCCGGCTCGGCCCGGAACTGCCAGAACGAGTAGGTCGAGACTCCGAACCGCACCGGCCGCAGCGGAGGGGCTTCGGGGGCTGGCTCGGCCCGCACTTGCACCGCTGCGGCGAACGTGGCCGCTGTGCAGCCGGCGACGAAGCCGCGGCGGGTCAGGGATGGTATGACTGGCGACGCGGCTGACGGCATGGACGACCTCGCAGAGAGGAACAATTGCGCAGACGGAGCCCCGCGAACGGATTAATATAGGATTAATTCCGCCAGGCTTCCTCATGATATCTCGTTGGAAACTCACGGTCGCACTCCTCGCGCTCACGCCGAGCGGGCTGTCCGCCGGCCCGGCTGCCGAGGTCGATTTCGCGCGGGATGTCCGACCGCTGCTCACCACCCACTGCACCGCGTGCCACGGAGGCGTGAAGAAGGCGGGCGGGCTGTCGTTCATCGCCCGGGAGACGGCGGTCGTCGAGGGGGATTCCGGCAGTCTGGCGATTGTGCCCGGCGATCCCGGCGAAAGTGAACTGCTGCGGCGGGTGAGTTCGGACGACGAGTGGGAGCGGATGCCGCCACCGGAGCATGGCCGAGCCCTGCATCCCGACGAGGTGGCCGTGCTCGAGGCCTGGATCGCGGCCGGAGCAGCGTGGCAGCCGCACTGGTCGTTTGAGCCGCCTCGGGACCAGCCGGTGCCGAGCGTGCCCGATCCTGACTGGCCGAGAACGAGCCTCGATGCCTTCGTCGCCGCGCGGCTGGCAAGCGAGGGGCTCGCTCCGTCGGCGCCGGCCGGGTCGGCCGAGTGGCTGCGGCGGGTGTCGCTGGATCTTGTGGGGCTGCCGCCAACCGTTGCTGAGTATGAAGACTTCACCGCCAATGGCGGCGGTGATGCGGATCCCGCGGTGGCTGAGCTGGCCCGCGAGCGGGTGGTGGACCGGTTGCTCGCCTCACCACACTTCGGCGAACGGTGGGCGAGCGTGTGGCTCGATCTCGCCCGCTATGCCGACACGTTCGGCTACGAGAAGGATCCCACCCGCACGATCTGGCCGTGGCGGGATTGGGTGATCCGGGCCTTCAACGATGACATGCCCTTCGATCAGTTCACGGTCCGCCAACTCGCCGGCGATCTTCTCCCCGACGCCACGACCGACGACCTGCTCGCCACCGCGTTTCAGCGCAACACCCAGGCCAATGCCGAAGGGGGCACCGACGACGAGGAGTTTCGCACCGCGGCGGTGATCGACCGGGTCAACACCACCTGGACGGCCTGGCAGGCCACCACCTTCGGCTGCGTGCAATGCCATTCCCATCCCTACGACCCCTATCCCCACGACGACTTCTACCGGTTTCTCGCCTACTTCGATCGCACGCTCGACCGCGACCTGGGGAGCGAGTTTCCCACGCTGCCGGTGCCGGCCGCGGGTGAGGCTCGAGCGGAGGTGGCAGGCCTTATGCATCGTCTTCAGGAACTGCGGAGCGGTCTTGAAGCCCGCGGCCTGGCGATGGCCGAGGCCGTCGATGACTGGGAGCCGCTCGCGGTGCAGGCGGCCGCGACCACCGGCGGCACGCTCGAGATCGTCGCACCGGGCTCGCTCGCCGCCGGCGGCACGCTCCCGATCGGAGTGCGGTATGACCTCGATGTCATCCTGCCCCCGGGCACGCGGGCCATTCGCCTGGCGATTCATCTCGACAGTGGCCTGGATGCCGCGGCACCTCCCGAACGTGGGGCGGTGGTCTCGCATCTGACGCTCACGCCTCCGGTCGATGAGTCACAGGGCGAGCCGCCGGCGGGTTCGGCCGACGCCGGGCCCAACAAGCCACAGCAACTCAGGGTCGCGACGGTGATCGCCGATTACCGCGACGGCCCTTTCAACCCCGAGGCCAGCCTCACGCCCGATGCCGCCGGCTTCGGCGGGTATCCCGTGCTCGACCGGCCGCGGTGGTGCGTGCTCGTGCTCGACGACCCGGCGGAGATCCCAGCCGACGGCCGCGTGCGGCTCTCGCTCACCCAGGCGGCAGCGTCGAATGAAGGCACGCAGGCTTGCACGCTGCGGCATTTCGCGCTCACGACCTCGGCCGACGCTCGCTGGACGGACCTCGTGCATGATGCCGCCTGGCGGGATGCCCGCCGTGCCGTCGCCGACACCGCCAAGGCCCTGCGGAAGATCGACGGCCCGCGGGTGCCCGTGCTCCGCGAGCAGGAGCCGGCCGCGCGGCGGGCCACGCACGTGTTCATCCGAGGCAACCGGCTCGACTGCGGGCCGCTCGTGGAGCCCGGGATCCCAGCCGCTGTCGGGCCTCCGGCCTCGATGCCTGCCGACCGGCTCGGCATGGCCCGCTGGCTGGTCGGTGAATCGAATCCGCTCACCGCCCGCGTGCTCGTCAACCGGCTCTGGGCGGAGCTATTCGGCGTGGGAATCGTCGAGACCCTCGAAGACTTCGGCAGTTCGGGGGCTCGGCCCTCTCATCCGGAGCTCCTCGACCATCTGGCCGTGCGGCTGGTGCGGGACCACGCCTGGTCGATCAAGGCCTTTCTGCGGGATCTCGTGCTCTCAGCCACCTACGGGCAGACAGCGGCCGTGGGGCCCGAACTCCTTGCCCGCGATCCCCGCAACCGCCTGCTCGCCCGCGGGCCGCGAAACCGGCTGACCGCCGAGATGGTTCGCGATCAGGCGCTCGTGGTGTCGGGCCGGCTTGCCCCGCAGCTCTACGGGCCGCCGGTGTTTCCGCCCCAGCCCGAGGGCATCTGGAAGAGCGTCTACAGCGGTGCCGTCTGGGAGACGTCGCAGGGCGACGACCGCTACCGCCGTTCGATCTACACCTTCGTCAAGCGGACGGCCGGCTATCCCGCCCTGCTCACGTTTGATGCGCCGAGCCGCGATCTCTGCTCGGCCCGCCGCTTTCCCACGAACACACCGCTCCAGGCCCTGGCCACGCTCAACGATCCGATGATGATCGAACTCGCCGTGGGATTGGCCGAGCGGATGGCGGCCGCCGGCTCGACCCCGCGGGAGCAGATCGCCTTCGGCTGCCGGCAGCTCACGCTCGCGCCGCCGCCAGACTCGATGATTGATTCCCTGCTCGCCCTCCACGCCCATGCCGCAGAGGCTGCTGATGCCGCGACCGATCCGCTCACCGTCGTGGCGACCACAATCCTGAACCTCGACCTGGCACTGGTGCGCTGATGGACCGACGATCCTTGAGAACCGGGCTTGCCCATGCCGTCTCGCCGGACGTTCGCTTCGGCCATCCTGGCCTCCGCTCACTCGGAGGAAACGTCGCTTCGCCGTCCATGCTCCGCTCCGTTTCCTACGCCGCTCGATTGGCATGGGCAACCCCTTCCACGTTTGAACTGCCGGGAGGTCTTGACGGATGACTCGCTTCCCTGAAACGCTTCATCTCGAACGGGCGTTGCTCAACACCCGGCGGCAGTTTCTTTCCGGGGCGGCCGGCCTGCTGGGCGGCCTGTGGCTGGCGCAGCAGTCACGGGCATCCGCCGAGCCGCTCCTGCTCGATCCGGCCCGACCGCTCCTGCCGCGGGAGCCCCACTTCCCGCCGCGGGTGCGAAACGTGATTCATCTCCACATGGCCGGGGCGCCGAGCCAGTTGGAGCTCTTCGACTACAAGCCCGACCTTGCGCGGCTCGACGGCCAGGAGACGCCGGCCTCACTGCTGGCGGGCAAGCGGTTTGCGTTCATCCAGGGGGTGCCGCGGCTGCTTGGGCCGATCTATCCGTTCGCCAAGCACGGGGAGAGCGGCCAGTGGTTTTCCGACCGGCTGCCCCATCTGGCCACGCAGGCCGACCGGCTCTGCTTCATCAAGTCGATGGTTACCGACCAGTTCAATCATGGGCCGGCCCAGTTGCTGATGCACACCGGCAGCCAGAATCCGGGCCTGCCAGCAGCCGGAGCCTGGGTCACCTACGGGCTCGGTTCGCCAAACCAGAATCTGCCGGGCTTCATCGTGCTGACGAGCGGCGGCAAGCTGCCCGACGCGGGCAAGACCGTCTGGGGCAGCGGCTATCTGCCGTCGGTGTTTCAGGGAGTGCAGTGCCGTTCCGAGGGCGATCCTGTCTTGTTCCTCACCAATCCGGCGGGCGTGAGCCGCTCGCTGCGGCGGGAGATGCTCGACGCGATCGAGGCGATCAATCAGGAGACGGCCGCCGAGTTTGGGGATCCTGAGACGGTGACGCGGGTGGCGCAATATGAGCTCGCCTTCCGGATGCAGACCGAGGCGGCCGAGGCCTTCGACCTCGGCCAGGAGACGGTCGAGACCCACGCCCTCTACGGCACCGAGCCGGGGCGGGAATCGTTCGCCAACAACTGCCTGCTCGCCCGCCGGCTGGTCGAGCGGGGCGTGCGGTTTGTGCAGCTCTTCGACTGGGGCTGGGACAGTCATGGCGCGGCGGCGGCCGAGGCGCTCAACGAGGGCTTCAAGGCGAAGTGCGAGTCGATCGACCGGCCCCTGATGGCCCTGCTCACCGATCTCGCTCGGCGCGGGCTGCTCGCTGAGACGCTCGTGGTCTGGACGGGCGAGTTTGGCCGCACGCCGATGCAGGAGAACCGCGGCGGCAAGACGATGGCCTTCATCGGCCGCGACCACAATCCCGGGGCCTTCACGCTCTGGCTGGCCGGGGCGGGCATCAAGCCTGGGCATTGCCACGGTGGGACCGACGACCTCGGCTACGAGGCGGTGGTCGACCCCGTCAGCGTGCACGATCTCCACGCCACGATCCTCCACCTGCTCGGCTTCGACCACCTCCGCCTCACCTATCCCTTCATGGGCGCCAGCCAGCGGCTCACGAACCTCACCAAGCCCGATACCAGGGTGATCCGTGAGATTCTGGCCTGAGGAAAGCGGTCGGCCGAAGGTATAACCACGGGGGTTCCCCCCGAGGCTCGCCATGCCACCGGCCATCACGCCCGGCTGCCAGTTCGCCAGCGACAACACCGCCCCGATCTGCCCCGCCGCCTGGGCCGCGGTCGAGCAGGCCAATGCCGGCTGCCTGCCGAGCTACGGCAACGATCCCTGGACGGCCCGGGCCTGCGACCTGATCCGGGAACTGTTCGAGGGGCCGGCCGAGGTGTTCTTCGTGTTCAACGGCACGGCCGCCAACTCGCTGGCCTTGGCTGCGATGTGCCAGTCGTACCACGCGATCCTCTGCCACGAGCTGGCCCATGTGGAGGCCGACGAGTGCGGGGCGCCCGAGTTTTTCTCGAACGGCACCAAACTTCTGCTCCTGCCGGGCGAGGCCGGCAAGCTCACCCCCGAGTCGATCGATCACGCGGTCCAGCGGCGGCGGGACATCCACTATCCCAAGCCCCGGGTGGTGAGCGTCACGCAGTCGACCGAGCTGTCGACGGCCTATTCGGTCGACGAGCTGGCGGCCATCGGTGAAACCTGCCGGCGACACGGGCTGCGGCTTCACATGGACGGGGCCCGGTTTGCCAATGCCGTGGCCGCGGTCGACCTGCCGCCTCGCCGGATCACCCGCGACGTCGGCGTCGACGTGCTCTGCTTCGGCGGCACGAAGAACGGCATGGGAGTGGGGGAGGCGGTCGTCTTTTTCGACACCGCGCTCGCCGAGGAATTCGCCTACCGCTGCAAGCAGGCCGGCCAGCTCGCCTCGAAGATGCGGTTTCTGACCGCGCCGTGGGTGGGCCTCCTCGAAAACGGCGTCTGGCTCGACAACGCCCGGCGGGCCAATGCGGCCGCCGCCGAACTCGAACGGGGCTTCCGCGAGATCCCCGGCATCGAGGTGCTCGGACAGCGGCAGGCGAATGCCGTCTTCGCCCGGCTCGCCCCGCCGCTCGCGGCGGGCCTGCGGGCCAAGGGCTGGCAGTTCTACGACTTCATCGGGGCGGGAGGCTGCCGGTTCATGTGTTCCTGGGCCACGACCGCGGCCGACGTCGCCGCCCTGCTCGCCGACGCGGCGGCGGCCGCAGGCCAGGGGGGGACCGCCGCGTGATCGTCAGGGAGCCGCCGGCAGTTCGGTCGGCTCGATGACCGTCTTGCCGCGGCGGGTGGCGGTGACGGGCACGCTGCCGCCCACGGCCACCGCCTGCTCACCGGCGACGATTTCGGCCGAGAGCGTGAGGGCCACCGAGTCGCCATCTTCGGCGAGGCCGCCGGTGGCCAAGAGCGAGTCGAGATAGGGTTTGGCTGCGCCCCGGAGCGTCTTGTCGGTGGCGGGGCGGGAGGTGTCGCCCACGAAGTTCCGCAGGTCGCCGCCGGCGATCACGTACCGGTTCTTCCGCCCGTCGAAGAAGGGATCGGCGAACGAGAAGGTCGCGGCCGTCACATCCCGGGACTCGTCGCGGAGCACAAGCCGCAGCGCCGCCTTGGCCGGCGGGATGAACGACTCCGGCACGCTGATCTCGAGCGACTCGCAGGAGCTGCCGTAGAACTCGTCGACCTTGGCGTTGGGCACCTCGCTGCCGGCGGTCTTGGCGGTGGTGAAGGAGAGGGCGAAGCCGCAGCCGGGCACGAACCGGGGCATGCCGCCGCCGTTCGATTCCCCGCGGATCACCGGCACGAGCAGGCTGCCTGTCACGCCGTAGGGCGTGGCGAGATGGATCTCCACCATCTCGCGGTGGTTGCAGGCGATCCCGCAGCCGTCCCCCCAGCAGGAATCGACGAAGCCGGCTCGGGGTGAGGCGACCACCGTGTGACGGGCGGGCGGCGGCAGCGGCTCGGTGGCCGACGCGAGCCGGATCCGAGGCGAGGATGCCCGGCGGGCGGTGCCGCCGGGCCCCGGGGGCGTGGCGGGAATCGTCTGCACGCCACCGGGGATCACCACCTGGATGAGCTCACGGCTCAACGGCGTGATCCGCACCACCCGGCCGCCCGCGATCACGCGGGTGTCGTGCACGCTGAAGCCCTTGCCCACGAGGAACAGCGAGGTGCCCCCCTCGGGATCGACGCCCGCCGCGCCGTACCAGCCGAGGAGTTCTGGTGCGAGGTCGGTGATTCCGGTCTGGAAGAGCTCGAAGCCGCCGGCGTTGTTCTCGAAGGGCACCCGCGCCGTGAGGGCCTGGGTGGGCAGCCGCCGCTCGAGCATGTCGACCTTCCGCTGGAGGTCGGCGGTGCGGGCCACGCCGCCGGCCGGGCGGCAGGCCGGACAGCAGGCGTCGGCCTGGCGGATCGCGTCGACGGCTCGGGAGAGTCGTATCGACTCACGGGCGTCGGGCACCACCGCCTGAGGGTGGGCGAGGCTGAACCAGCTCGCCTGGGCATCGAGCCGCACCGTCGGCACGAACGAGGGCATCACGACGATCGCCGAGCATTCCCGCATGCCGGGCTCGAGCTGCCGCTGCATCAGATCGCCGTCGGTGGTCGGACCGCCGCGGAGCGTCTCGGAGACGGTGGCGAGGGTGCCGCGGGTGGGGGGCGATTGCACGCGGGGATAGAACCGCCAGCCGAAGGTGTCGGAGCCGTGGGAGAACCCCACGATCGTGCGGTTGAGCGAGGTCGTGGCCAGGTCCATTTCCAGCCGGCGGGTGTAACGGGTGAGGGCCTGGGCGTTGAGCCGGCCGCTGGCGGCCGCCAGGGCCATCGCGATCTGGAGCTCGCGGCGGCGGGAATAGGATTCGTCGACGTTCTGCTCCTCGATCGCCGGATCGAGGGCGAACACGCGGACGGGCCAGCGGGTGCGGACATACTCGGCGAAGGCGGCCCGGGCCTCGGGGGACGGATCGGGCCCGTAGAAGGGGCCGGCGATGCAGTCGCCGAGCGAACCGCCGCCATGCACGCTGGCGGCCGTGCGCATGTCTTCGATCAGCCGCTGGTCGAGCAGCGCGCTCTCCACGAGGATGCCCCAGGCGAGCACGGCCGTGGTGGTCTGGCAGACGGGCACCGCCGGCTGGGGCTGGCCACAGCAGAGGTCGGCGTCGGCGAAGTCCGCCGGATCGCCGAGCCCGTCGGGCGTGGTGAGCGTCCAGGCCGCTTCGGCGGGCCGTGGGCCGGCGAGGCTCGTGAAGAACCTGCAGCGGACGCCGGCGAGCTGGGCGGCGTCGCGGCTGCGGACGAGGGTCGCGAGATTCCAGCCGGGGAGTTCCTGCCAGACATGCCGCTGGGCCTCGAGCGCGAGCAGCTCCCAGGCTGACTCGAGCTCTTCGCCGATGTGGGCTCTCACCGCCAGGTAGCCGATGCAGGGGCGATTGGCCGGATCGTTTTCCAGGGCCGCGCGGGTGTCGCGGATCAGGATCGCGATCTGGCGGATGCCACTGACGTCGGCCAACTGGGAGAAGGGAATCGGCAGCCGGGCCCGGCGGGTCTTGGTGGCGGGCGGGGCCGACGGGGCCACGGCGGGCAGCCGGGCGGAGAGCGCCTGCATCGCGGCCATCACCCCCTGGCGGCGGCTGGCGGAGTCTGCGGGCCGCGGCTCATCACCCGGCTCGGCACCGGTGATCGTGGCGGCCCAGCGGAGGCAGTCGGGATCGTTCACCGCCCAGGTGAGCGGCGGAGCGATCAGATCGACGAGATCGTTGAGCACGAGGCTGCGAGAGGTCGTGGGCAGGAGGTCGTCGCCGAGGATCGGCTCCGCCAGAAACGTGATCTCAGCCCCGTGGCCCTTCCGGGTGAGCCCGCCGGGAATGATCGAGACGGGCACGCGGACAAGGTTGAGCGAGTAGCCGGGCGAGTCGGCTGAGTCGTCGCCTTCGTTGATCCGCCGCAGCTGGTTCAGGTGGTTGAGGTAGCGGGAGAGCTGGTCGAGGTGGAGCGTGGGCTCGAGGGCAAGATCGTCGTCGCCAAACACCGCGCCGGCAGGGTTGGTGGCAAAGTCGGCCGGCCGGCTGCGGGCGATCACGACGGAGTCGGCCCGGGCGGTGTCTTCGTTGCCCGAGGGAATCAGGCCGGTGATCGTGGTGAAAGCGTTGCTCGATGAGCCGGCCGAGGGCACGGCCACCTGGTCGCCGCCGCGGCGATTGCCGGATGCCGACTGGAGCGCCAGCGCCATCCCCAGGAAGGCCTGGTCGCTGCGGCGGATCGCCGCCGATGCCCGCGACTCGAAGAGCCCGAGCTGCCTCCGCATCTGTTCTTCGTATTCGGCCCGATGCTGCGTGAGCCTGGCCTGCCCCCAGACATCCGGCTCCTTGGCCACGATCGAGCCGAAGTGGTTGACATGGTGCTCGAGCCAGGCGACCTCATCGGCCAGCCGCTCCAGGCAGGGATCGAGGGGCAGGGGCGGGGCTTCGCGGTGGGCCGCGCGAAACGGCGCGGTGAGCCCGCGGAAGAACCGAGGAAACTCGGCGCGGGCTGGAGCGGCCAGGAAGGCCAGTCCGCTGGCGATAATGGCCCACGCGGCCGGGCGGGCGCGGTGGCTCCGCGGGCAGGGCCGAGGGGCGGCGACGGAGATCGACGGCATGGCGGCTTCCGAATGGAGGGCCAAGAACGAGGGGGCAATTCCCCCTGTGCGTTCTTCCATCGGCCGCTCAAATTCAGAACGGTGAGACGAACCTGTGCAACGCGGCAGGTTTCGCCGGTTTGCCTACTGTGACGAGGCGGAGTGGCTCGTCGAGCCAGTCAATGAGCCGCTCACTCGGCGGCCAGCCGGCGGCGGGCGAGCAGCTCGTCGAGGCTGCCCGGGCCCGAGCCATTGGCGATCAGAAACAGCATCGTGCCGATCAGCGATGCGTTCTTGAGAAAGTGGGTGAGTTCGAGGCCCTTTCGTTCCG
>JBJOHE010000062.1:0-6029 GCA_046047895.1 Planctomycetota bacterium
CGCACCGGTGTTGAAGAGCACTGTCTTCCGCGGGCCGGCCGTCGGCACGATCGCATTGAGCCGCTCGGCCAGGGCCACATAGGGCTCATACATCGCCACGTTGAAGCAGGTGTGGAGGAACTTACCCGCCTGCTCCCGTACCGCCGCGACCACCTCCGGGTGGGCGTGGCCCACGTTCACCGTGCCGATTCCGCCGGCGAAGTCGAGGAAGGTGTTGCCGTCGACGTCGGTGAGCGTCGCCCCCGCCGCTCGTTCCACGAACAGCGGCGTGACCATGAACGGGCTTGAGGAGACAGCCGCTCGTCGCCGCTCGAGCAGGGCCTGGGATTTTGGGCCGGGCACCGCGGTGCGAATGTCGATTGTCGCCATAAGGAATGCTCCGACGGTTCAGTACCAGGCGAGCGGCGCTTCGCTCAGGTTGATGTGGACCTGCTTCGTCTCCAGGAACTCATCCTGGCCGTGGAGGCTCATCTCCCGGCCATGCCCGCTCTGCTTGTAGCCACCCCAGGGCGATTCCACGTAGCAGGGCTGCATCGTGTTGACCCACACGATCCCGGCCCGCACCGCCTTGACCACGCGGAGGCAGCGGAAGATGTCGCGGGACCAGACGGCGGCGGCCAATCCGTAGGGCGTGTCGTTGGCAATCTGGATGGCGTCATCCTCGTCGGTGAAGGGGATCACCGTCACCACGGGGCCGAAGATCTCCTCGCGGGCGATCCAGGCGGCGTTGTCGCTCTCGAAGATCGTCGGTTCGACGAAGCAGCCCTGCGGCAGCGACTCGGCCCGGCCGCCTCCGGTCACGAGCCGGGCCTCCCGCCGGCCCCGCTCGATAGCTGAGAGCACTCTGTTCATGTGTTCCCGGCTCACCACGGGGCCCATCTTCGTGGCCCGGTCGAGCGGGTCTCCCAGGCGGATCCGGGCGGTCTTTTCCTTCATCCGGGCGATGAACTCGGGGGCGATCTCCCGCTGCACGAGCACCCGCGATCCCGCCGAGCAGACCTCCCCCTGGTTGATGAACACGCCGAACAGGGCGCCGTCGGTGGCGGCCTCGAGATCGCAGTCGGCGAAGAAGATGTTCGGCGACTTGCCGCCGAGTTCGAGCGACACCTTCTTGAGGTTCGACCGGGCCACGCCATGGAGCACCTCGCGGCCGGTCTCGGTGCCGCCGGTGAAGGCGACCTTGTCGACGTCCATCGACTCGACCAATGCCCGGCCGGCGACGGGGCCGTCGCCGGTGACCAGGTTGAACACGCCGGGAGGCAGCTCGGGCAGGTGCTCCCGCACAAGCCGGGCGAATTCGAGCATCGTTAGCGGGGTCTGTTCGGCCGGCTTGAGCACCACGGTGCAGCCTGCCGACAGGGCCGGCCCGAGCTTCCACATGGCGAGCAGCAGCGGATAGTTCCAGGGCACAATCAGCCCCACGACCCCGATCGGCTCCTTGAGCGTGAGGTTGATCGCGTTGTCGGGAACGGAGAAGGTCTCCCCGTGGATCTTCGTGGCGAGGCCGCCGTAATACTCGAGGCAGGTCGCGGCGTCCTGGACGTCGAACTCCGCCTCCGTGATCGGCTTGCCACAGTTGCGGGCCTCGAGTTCGGCCAGGGACGCGGCATGCTCGCGGATGAGCCGGGCCATCTCAAACAGGATCCGCCCGCGGGCCTGGGCCGTCACCTGCCGCCAGGGGCCACGATCAAAGGCCTCGCGGGCGGCCCGGACGGCCATCGCCACGTCGGCGGCAGACGATTCGGCCACCGTGGCAAGCACCGAGCCTGTGGCCGGATCGATCACCTCCCGGGTCGCCGCGGCCGCGACCCATTCGTTGGCGATGAAATTGCGGTGTTCCATCTGGCGACTCCCCGGGAAAGGGCGTGAAACCAGCCGATTCGTCGCAGACCGGGAATCTCGGCCACTCTCACGGCTACAATCCACCATTCATCGTACCAGTCCCTGCGAACCTAAGAATATGAATCGGGTCAAGAACATCCTCGTCATCGGTGCCGGAGGCGTGGGCGCTTCGATGGCCTCGATCGCGGAGACTCGTTCGTTCTTTGACACCTTCATCCTCGCCGACGTCAGTCAGGCGCGGCTGGAGGCCGTGATCGCCTCCCTCGACGATCCCGGGAGGTTCTCGTCGGCCGTGGTCGATGCCACCGATCGAGCCAAGGTGGTCGAGTTGGCCCGGAGCGTGAAGGCCGACGTGATCGTCAACGCCTGCGATCCGCGGATCAACGAGTCAATTTTCGCGGCCGCCTTCGAGGCCGGCTGCCACTATCTCGATCTGGCGATGAACCTCAGCCATCCGCATCCGACAAACCCGTACGCCGAGGTCGGAGAGCCGCTCGGGGCTGGTCAGCTCGCCGCCGACGAGGCCTGGCGGCAGGCGGGGCTCCTGGCGCTGGTTGGGATGGGGGTCGAGCCCGGCCTCAGCAACGTCTTCGCCCGCTACGCAGCCGATCACCTGTTTGACACGATCGACGAGATCGGGGTTCGCGACGGTTCGAACCTCTCGATCGACGGCTTCGACTTCGCTCCGACGTTCTCGATTTGGACCACGATCGAGGAGACGCTCAACCCGCCGCTCGTCTGGGAGCGGGGCCGGGGCCTCTTCACCACGGAATGCTTCAGCGAGCCGGAGATCTTCCACTTCCCGGCCGGGATCGGCGCCCACGAATGCGTGAACGTGGAGCATGAAGAGGTCGTGCTGATCCCGCGGGAGATCGACTGCGGCCGCGTGACCTTTAAATACGGCCTGGGCGCCGAGTTCGTCGATTGGCTCAAGACGTTCGCCTACCTCGGGCTCGACAGCAAGCACAAGATCCGGGTCGGCGACGTGTCGGTGGCGCCCCGGGACGTGCTGGCGGCGGTGCTTCCCAATCCGGCAAAACTCGGCCACCTGATGCACGGCCGAACCTGCGCCGGCACGTGGGTCAAGGGCACGCACGGCGGGGAGCCACGGGAGGTCTACCTCTATCACGTCGCCGACAACGAGACGACGATGCGGCAATGGGGCTCGCAGGCGGTGCTCTGGCAGACGGCGGTCTGTCCGGTCGTGGCGCTGGAGCTCCTGGCCACCGGTGCCTGGCAGGGTGTCGGCGTCCGCGGGCCCGATGCCTTCGATGCGGTGCCCTTCCTGAACCTGCTCGGCGATTACAACACCCACCACGGCATGATCGAGATGGGCCCGGGCCTCTGGCCGAGTCCGCGGCCGACCGGCCAGCGGGGCTGGGATCGGCCTGTCCGCCGCGCCATCGTCCCCGGCGTCTGAGCCTGCCAGTGCGGAACCTCGTGCTCGTGCTCGGTGACCAGCTCGACCGCCGCGGCGCGGCGTTCGACGGCTTTGATCCTGCCCTGGATGCGGTCTGGATGGCCGAGGTGGCGGAGGAGTCGACCCACGTCTGGACCCACAAGGCCCGGATCGCCGTGTTCCTCGCGGGGATGCGGCATTTCCGCGACGCCGTCCGAGCTGAAGGGATCAGGGTCGACTACACGGAACTCGCCGCCAAGCCCCGGGCTCGGGAGCCGGGTTCGCTTGCCGCCGCCCTGACGGCGAGCCTGGCCGCGCTGAGGAAGGCCGGCCAGAGCCCCGAGCGGCTGGTGATGGTCGAGCCGGGTGAGTGGCGGGTGCGGGAGGCGCTCGTCGCGGTGGCTCGCGAAGCCGGCCTGCCGCTCGAGATTCGCACCGACCGCCACTTCTTCACCACGATCGACGACTTCGCAACACATGCCGCCGGCCGCAAGCAATTGCGGCTCGAATACTTCTACCGGCCGCTGCGGGAGAAGTTTGGCGTGCTGATGGACGACGGCGAGCCGGCCGGCGGCCAGTGGAACTACGACGCCGAGAACCGGGGGGCGTTTCCCAAGGCCGGGCCGGGCCGGCTGCCGGCGCCGCGGCGGTTTGAGCCCGATCTGGTCACCCGCGGCGTGCTCGAGCTTGTCGCCGCGCGGTTCGCCGCACACCCCGGTCGGCTTGACGCCTTCGACTGGCCAGTCACGCCGGCCGATGCCCGGCTGGCGCTCGACGACTTCCTCGAGCACCGGCTGGCAAACTTCGGCCGCTACCAGGATGCGATCTGGACCGGGGAGCCCTGGCTCTGGCATTCCCGGCTCTCGCAGGCGATGAACATGAAGCTCCTCGACCCGCGGGATGTGGTGACCGGCGCCGAGCGGGCCTGGCGGTCGGGCCGCGTGCCGCTCGAGGCGGCCGAGGGCTTCATTCGGCAGGTGCTCGGCTGGCGGGAGTATGTCCGCGGCATCTACTGGCGCTTCATGCCGGAGTACCTCGACCGCAACGCCCTCGGGGCCGAGGCGTCGCTCCCCGGCTTTTATTGGACCGGCGAGACGGAGATGAATTGCCTCCGCGACGCGGTCGCCCAGACGCTGGACTTCGGCTACGCCCATCACATCCAGCGGCTGATGGTGACGGGTCTGTTCGCGATGCTCTTCGGGGTCAATCCGCAGGAGGTGCACCGCTGGTATCTGGCGGTCTATGTCGACGCGGTCGAGTGGGTGGAGCTTCCCAACACGCTCGGCATGAGCCAGTTCGCCGACGGGGGCGTGATGGCTTCCAAGCCCTACTGCGCCACCGGGGCCTACATCGACCGGATGAGCAATGCCTGCAAGGGCTGCCGCTACGACCCCAAGCAGGCCAGCGGGCCCGAGGCCTGCCCGTTCACCACCCTCTACTGGGACTTCCTCGCCCGGCACGAGAAACTGCTGGCGAAGAACCAGCGGATGACGATGCAGCTGAAAAACCTGGGCCGCAAAGATGCGGCCGACCTGCGGACGATCCGCCGCCAGGCTGACGAATTGCGATCTGGGCTGGCGTAAGCCCCGGAATACCGGCCTCGATCCACCCGTCCGGGGAGGGAGGATTCGCGTTGTCGCAACGCCCTGGTTGCGCGTACAGTGAGCGGACAACTCAACGAATACCCCGGGGCGTCGATGACCTCCTACAACCTCACCCACCTCCGCCAGCTCGAGGCCGAGAGCATCCACATCATCCGGGAGGTGGCCGCCGAGTTTGAAAACCCGGTGATGCTCTATTCGATCGGGAAGGACTCGGCGGTGATGGTCCGCCTGGCCGAGAAGGCGTTTTACCCGGCCAAGCCACCGTTTCCGCTGATGCACGTCGACACGACCTGGAAGTTCCAGGAGATGTACAAGCTCCGCGACGAATACGTTGCCAAGGAGCTGGGCTTCAAGCTGATCGTCCACGTCAACGAGGAGGGGCGGGCCCAGGGGATCAACCCGATCACCCATGGCAGCAAGGTGCACACCGACGTGATGAAGACCCAGGCCCTCCGGCAGGCGCTCGACAAGCACCGCTTCGACGCCGCCTTCGGCGGAGCCCGGCGGGACGAGGAGAAGAGCCGGGCTAAGGAGCGGGTGTTTTCCTTCCGCGACGAGTTTCACCGCTGGGATCCCAAGAACCAGCGGCCCGAACTCTGGAACCTTTACAACACCAAGGTCAGAAAGAACGAGAGCATCCGGGTCTTCCCGCTCTCCAACTGGACCGAGCTCGACGTCTGGCAATACATCCACCTCGAACAGATTCCGATCGTGCCCCTCTACTTCGCCGCCGAGCGGCCGATCGTATGGCGGGATGGCGTGATGATCATGGTGGATGACGACCGGCTGCCCCTGAAGCCAGGCGAGCAGCCCGAGATGCGGCGGGTGCGGTTCCGCACGCTCGGCTGCTACCCGCTCTCCGGCGCCGTCGATTCCACCGCCACGACGCTGCCCGAGATCATCCAGGAGATGCTGCTCACCACCTTCTCCGAACGGCAGGGCCGCCTGATCGACTCCGATGAGGCGGGATCGATGGAGAAAAAGAAGCGGGAGGGATATTTCTAGCCGGTGCCTGCCGTTGCAGCGGACCGCTCCGCGGCCGCTGAACGGCACGTGCGGCCGAGCGTTGTCGCAACCTCGACATGGAATTGAGCACCGAATCATTTTCGTCGCCAACCTTCAGTTTCGCGAGGGGCGAGCCCATGCCAATCGAGCGGCGTAGGAAACCGAGCGAAGCCAGGAAG
>JBJOHE010000063.1:0-2782 GCA_046047895.1 Planctomycetota bacterium
ACGAGCCGCCCCGGCGTGCCCACCACGATCTGCACGCCCCGCCGCAGTTCGGCAAACTGCCGCTCGTAGGCCGCGCCGCCGTAGATCGGCACCGATCGCACCCCCCTCTTGAAGGCGGCGAGCTTGTGGACCTCGTCGGCCACCTGCGTCGCAAGCTCCCGGGTGGGCACGAGGATCAGCACCTGGGTCGCGGCCCGGGCCGGGTCGACCTTCTCGATCGCAGGAATGCAGAAGGCGGCAGTCTTGCCGGAGCCTGTCTGCGACTGGCCCACCACGTCCTTCCCGGCGAGGATCAGCGGGATCGCGGCCGCCTGAATCGGCGAGGTCTCCTCGAAGCCGAGCTGGCCGACGGCCCGCAGCACCTCGGCCGAGAGCCCGAGCGACGCGAACGGCACGTGGCCCGGCCGGTCAGAGGAAGGGGCAGGATCGGCCACGTGGGATTTCATCATCGAGAAGGAGTGCCTCGGGAGAACGCTGGTGGGAGCCGCGACTGCCGGTCGCGACGAACTCGGTGAATCCTACCCAGGGTTCGTCCCGAGCGAAGTCTGGGCACGAGGCCATTTCCCGCAGCCGTCGCAACCGCCCTCCCAAACCACCTGCCGCGGCAGCGGCATCCGCCGTCCGGTGATCCGACCGGCCCTCGTCCAACGGGCCTGCACCTCCGAAGCTGCCGGCTATGATTCCAGCGGTGAGGGCAAGTCTCCCGCCCCCAACCGCTGCGGATCTGACCATGCCAGACACGCTCCTGCTCGTCCCCACGCTCCCGGAACAGGCGCTCCTCGCACCGCTCCTTGCGGCGCGGCTCGCTGCCCCGCCGCCGCTCGAACTCTGCGGCTTCGGTCCGGTGGCGGCGGCGGCTCGCACGGCCGAACTGCTTGCCAGACGTGCCCCGGAGCGGGTCGTGCTCTGCGGCATCGCCGGCGGGCTCGATGAGCGGGTCGACGTCGGAGCGGCCTACCGGTTCGACCAGGTGGCATGTCATGGAATCGGGGTGGGCTCGGCCGCGGGCTTCGTGCCGGCGGGCGAACTCGGCTGGCAGCAGTGGCCTGGCGACCCGGCTGCCGCGACCGGCCAACCGGCTGCGGGGCCGATCGGCGATCGCATCGCCTGCGGTTCGCGATCCGGCCTCGCTGCCGCCGGCCTCCTGCTTACCGTCTGCGCCGCCTCGGCCTCGGCGGAGGATGCCGCCCAGCGACGAGCGTTGTTTCCCGAGGCGCTGGCCGAAGACATGGAAGGCTATGGCGTGGCCCTCGCCTGCCGGCTGCGGGGTGTCTCGCTGACGATCATCCGGGGCATCTCCAACGCGGCCGGTGACCGCAACCACCTACGCTGGCGGGTCTCCGAGGCCCTCGCGGCTGCCGCCGACCTCGTGCGGCAGGATCTCGGAGAGCCCCCGTGACTCGCACCATCAGGCTCGGCATCTCCCCCTGCCCCAACGACACCTTCGCCTTCCATGGTCTGCTCACCCGGGCGGTCGATTGGCGGGGGCTCGACTTTGAGATCAGCCTGCTCGACATCGAGGAACTCAACTCGCGGATGCTCCGCGGCGACTTCGACGTCTGCAAGGTGAGCTTTCATGCGGCGGTCACGGCCGCCGCCGACCTGGTCGTGTTGCCCAGCGGCTCGGCGCTCGGCTTCGGCGTGGGGCCGCTCCTGCTCGCCGCCGCGGCCGACTCGCGGCCCCGCGACGCTCGGCAGCTCACGCTCCTGCCCGGCCGGCTGACGACCGCGGCCCTGCTGTTTGGGCTGTTTCACCCCGGCACGACCCGCCTCGAGCAGACGGTCTTCTCCGAGATCATGCCGCGGCTCGAGTCCCGCACCGCTGACTTCGGAGTCTGCATCCACGAGGGCCGCTTCACCTGGCAGGAACGTGGCCTGTTTCTCGTCGAGGATCTCGGGGAGCGGTGGGAGCACGCCACGGGTTCACCGCTGCCGCTCGGCGGAATCGCGGCCAGCCGCCGGCTCCCGCCGGATGTGATGGCCACGGTGCAGCAGGTGATCCGCGACTCGCTCGATCTGGCCCGCACGAATCCCGCCGCACCGCTCCCGACGATGCGGGCCCATGCCCAGGAGTTTGACGACCGGGTGCTCGAGCAGCATGTCGAGCTCTACGTGAACGACTGGACGATCGATCTTGGGGAAACCGGCCGTCGAGCCTTGGACGAACTCTCGGCCAGAGCAGCTGCGGTCGGCCTCGGCTCTGGCGACCGGCTCGAGGTCTTCGCCGGCTGACGCCGCCCCCGGCTCCGGTCAGCCAATGTCGAGCCACCGCGGCAGCGGAGCGTCGGCCGGCAGCCGCAGCAGCTGCCGAAGCGCGGCCAGATCTGCCTCGTCCAGCGGCACGAACACCACAGGATCCTGGATGAGGGTCGGGTCGGTGAGCCTGTAGCCGGTGACCCGGCCGTCTTCCACGATCGGCGCCCGGCCGTAGCCATACATCATGTTGTCGACCTTCTCGAAGAAGTCGCGAAGCGTGACGGCTTCAGGGAGCGGCTTGCGGATGTAATACAGCTCGATCACATCCCGCCAGAAATGCGGCACGAACTTCTCCCCCACCTCAGCATGGCCGTAGGTATTGCGGTTCGTTCCGGCGATGCAGATAGGCAACGACGCAAGGCTACGGCCGCGGGCGGCAGCCTGCCGCTCGAGTTCATCGAGCAGGTTCACATGGAAGTCGGCGCTGAAGCAGTCGTCGCAGATCACGACCACATGCCCAAGGTCGACGGCTGCGCCGCCTGGGGGCGATGGCGGCGGATCGGCTGGGGTGCCCTGCCCTGCCCCG
>JBJOHE010000064.1:0-6790 GCA_046047895.1 Planctomycetota bacterium
CATCCCGGCCCCCGCAGGGCTCGATTCGCCCCGCCGCCACAGCTTCCCGCACCGCCGCTATCACCCCCGGCGCCGACTCAGCCAGCCGCCGCAAGGTCTGACCGGTCGCGACGACGGCCAAAGGCCCAGCCGCGGTCAGGTCGGCGATCGCCCGTTCTGGGTCGAGCGACGCCGTGAGCAGCACCGTGTCGACTGCCCACGACTCGACCGGATAGTAGCGGGCCCGGCTGGCTTCAAGGCAGGCAAACGCCTCCCGCAGCCGCTCCCGCACGGCCTCGTCATCGCCGTCGACCGCCGCCCTCGCTGCCTCGAGCACGGTCTCGGCAAACCCGCCGGCCTGAATCCCAGACTCCGTCCGCATCCGCCGGGCGAGCATCTCAGCGAGCAGCCGGGCCAGACCGACCGCCCGAAAGTCTTCGGCATGCTCGGCCCCCGACGAGGGCAGGTCGGGGGTGGCAGGCCTGGGGTCAGCCTCCGGTCCCGATCCAAGCCCCCGCCATTCGGGCACCGCCCCGCACGCGACCAGGGCGACGGGATGCCAGGCAGCCGTCCAGGCGTTCAGGAAAGCGTCGGCCTCCTTCGGCTCGACCGCCGCCAGGCCGTCGAGCGAATGGCAGGGCAACTCAACAGAGAAAGGACGTGAGAGCATGTCTGGGCGGAGTGGAGGCCGTCATTCGGTTGTGGAAAGGGGGTGCCCATGGCCTCGAGCGAGCTGTGGGAGCAAGCGAGCCATGGATGGCGAAGCGCAGCGGACACGCAGTGAACGGAGGCCTGGAGGGCCGCAGTGAACGTCTAGCGAGAGGGCATGGGCAGCCCCGGCCCCGGAGAGCCCATTGAAACAAAAGTGTAATGCGGCCCGGCCGCGGTCATCCGAGGCGGCGTTTGACACTGCCATGACCGCGTTTTTACGATTGTTTTTGAGTGATGTGGCACGGGCAGGGAGCGAGCGGACAAATCTGGTCCGCTGCGAGTGCCCGCGTCCGGCCCCTCATCCACCGAGAACCACCGGACCATGCCAGCCAGCCCATACGTCTGGGGAATCGATATCGGCAAGAGCAGCCTCAAGGCGCTGCGGTGCCGCGTGTCGCCCACCGACCCCCGCCGCCTGATTGCGGAGGAGGTCGAGTGCATCGAGTATCCGATGATGCTCACCCAGGAGGAGGCGAATCCGGTCGAGCTCGTCCGGGGAGCGCTGGCGGAATTCCTCTCCCGGCACGACCTCGCGGGCGATCAGGTCGCGGTGGCCACGCCGGGCCAGTCGGGCCTGGCGAAGTTCATCAAGCTTCCGCCGGTCGAGGCCAAGAAGATCCCCGACATCGTCAAGTATGAGGCCGGGCAGCAGATCCCGTTCCCGCTCGACCAGGTCGTCTGGGACTGGCAACGCCTGGCGACCGGCATCGAAGAGGGCGGCTTCGTGATGGATGCCGAGGTGGCCCTGTTCGCCATGAAGAAGGAGCAGGTCGCCAAGGCGCTGGCCCCCTTCGATGAAGCGGGCATCGAGGTCGAAATCCTTCAGCTCGCGCCGATCGCCCTGGCGAACATGGTGATCTTCGATCAGCTTCCCGATCCGGCGACGGTCGATCCCGACGATCCGCCGCCATCGGTGGTGCTCGTCTCCATGGGCGTCGATGCGACCGACGTGGTGGTCACCAACGGCCTGCGGATCGCGCAGCGGAGCATGCCGATCGGCGGCAAGCGGTTCACCCGCGCGCTGGTCGAGGAGATGCAATACACCTTCGCCAAGGCCGAGACCGAGAAGCGGAACGCCGTGCATGCGGCCGATCCCAAGGCCGTGTTCCGGGCGATGCGGCCGGTGTTCAATCAGTTCGCCTCCGAACTGCAGCGGTCGCTCAACTACTTCACGAGCACCGACCGCAGCCTCAAGATCGGGAAGGTGTTTCTGATCGGCAACGCCGCGAAGCTCCGCGGCCTGTCCGACTTCGTCGGCAAACAGCTCGGCGTCGAGGTGCACCGGCTCGACGCCTACACCGGCCTCGAAGGGCCGGCGCTGGCCGCTCCCGCCTTCCGGGAGAACCGGCTCGGCTTCGGCACGGCCTACGGCCTCGCCCTCCAGGCCGCCGGAGCGTCGACCCTCCGCACCAGCCTCCTGCCGAAGGAAATCGCCTTCGATCGGATGGTCAAGGCCAAGCGGCCCTGGGTGGTGGCCGGCCTGCTCGGGCTCCTGGGAGCCGGCCTGGTCAACTTCATCGGCTGGTACGTGGCCGCCGGGTCCTACGCCCAGGCGGCCTACAAGCCGGCCTTTGCCTCGTCCGACAACACGAAGACGCTCTCGCAGAGCGCCAAGAGCGGTTTTGAGGCGGCCGAGCAGCAGCTCCGCGACACCGAGAGCTGGCAGCGGTATCTGATCGAGGCCCATGACCGCCGGTTTCAGGCGCTCGACCTGATGCGGACGGTCCAGGCTCTCCTGCCGCGGGATCCGGACGGGGCCGCGGTCGAGAACCCGGCCGATCGCGAGGAGATCATCATCGACTCGCTCGACATGGAGTACTTCCCCGATCTCTCCACCTGGTTTGCCGGGGTTCAGGGCGACTGGAAGCTGACGCAGGCCGCGGCCGAAGCCGACCGCCCCGCGGCCGGCGAGGCCGCTCCGGGCGAGGAGCCTGCCGATCCCGCCGCCGCGGATCCCAATGCCGTCGATCCCGCCGCGGCCGATCCCAACGCGATCCCCGGCGAAGAGGGAGCCGGAGTGGCGGGCGGCCCTACGGGCCCCGGCTGGGTGGTCGAGATCACTGGGCATCACTTCCACAATGAGCGGCGACACGCGCCCCGCGAGGGGGCCCAGTTTGTCCGCAGCACGCTCGTTCGTGGCCTGCTCGGTCAAAACGACGTGGCCCTGGGAACGGTGGCCGGGCCCTCCGCCGCCCAGGATCTCTCCGTCAAGGATCTCGGGATCGGCTTTCCGGTGATCGTCGCGGAGGAGCCGATCAAGCGGGTCGAGATCGACGGCGGCTCAGGCATGGGCGGCTTCGGCGGCCGGCCGCCGCGGGCATCGGCCACCGGCGAAGAGGAGCCTGTCACGCTCCGGCAATACTCCTTTGTTCTGCAATTCGTCTGGCAGCCCACCGTGCCCGGCGGCGTGCCCCGACCGGCAGCGACAGCCGCGGCCGAGCCGCAGTTCTGATCCCACCCAACTGTTCCCACCCGCACCAGGAAGCCACGGCGACCCATGCCCCAACTGCCCGAATCGATCCGGCCGTATGCCGAGCCGATCCTGAAGTATCACTTCTGGATTCTGGCGGGGCTCGTGCCGCTGCTCCTGATTCCGGCGGTGTTCGCGGCGAGTGCCGCCCTCGACAAGACGATCGTCGCGAAGCGATCGGAGATCGACGGCCACCTCTCGGCGCTGCGGCAAATCGGCGGCGAGGCCGGGCACCCCAATGAGAAGTGGGTGGCCAAGGTCGAGGAGCGGACCACCTCCGTGCGGCAGGATCTGCTGGGTGAGTGGAAGGCGTTTTGGGAGAGCCAGGCACCCCTGCGGGTCTGGCCCGACGATCCGCTCGGCGAAGACTTCGTCGATGCCATCGCCGCGGTCACCTCGGCTCCGCCTGGAAGACAGCCGCCGCTCAAGCGGGCGATGCTCGAGCGTTACCAGGACCGGGTGCGGACGCTCGTTCGGCAGCTGCCGCCGCGAATGGGCTGCTCGGAGATGATGGAGGGAGATGCCGCCGGGGCTGGGGGCCGGATGGCCGGGCCGTCGATGGATCGTCCGCGGCGGCCGCCCCCGCGGGGCCGGGAGGGCTTCGGCGGTGGAGATGGCACGGAGCCTCGGGAGCCGCTCGTCTGGGATGCGGCCGACCAGCAGCGGGTGTTTCAGTCGTTCGACTGGATCGAGCGGCCCACCACCACGCAGGTGCTCCTCTCGCAAGAGGAACTCTGGGTCTACGGACTGTTCTGCGACGCCGTCCGTGAGCTGAATGCAGGCGAAACCGAGCCGGCCAAGATCGCCATTTCCGAGGTCCAGGAACTCGCCGTCGGGTTTCCCGCCGCCGAAGACAATCCGTGGGGCACAGGCACTGGCCGGGTGCTCAAGAAGGCGGCCGGCGGGATGGGCCTCGGCATGGACATGGGCATGGGAGGCGAAGCCGGCATGGAAATGCGGGGCGACCCCGGCATGATGGGCATGGAGGGCGGGCTCGGCCCTCAGGGGCGGCCGCCGCATCCGCGGTTCCAGGGCACGGGAGGCGGGCGCGAGGAACGCCGCGGGCCGCCGATGGGTGCCGAAGAGGGCATGGACGCCGGGCCGGCTGTGTCGCCCGACGAGGCGCTCCAGCAGTGGATCTACGTCGACTTCAGTGGGAAGCCGCTGCTGGCCAGCGAACTTGCGACCTCGCCCGACGCCCAGATGCTCCACCTGATGCCGTTCACGCTTCGCGTGGTGATGGATCAGCGAAAGCTTGATCAACTGCTCACCCAGCTGGCTTCGAATGCGATTCCGATCGACGTTCGGCAGGTGCGGCTCAACCCCGTGGAAGGTCGGCATGGAGCGTCTGAGGGCGGGGGTCGCGGCCGGGGTGGCCGCGGCGGAGGCCCCCGAGCCGGCGGCGGGGGCCGCGAACGCATGACCGAGGGCGGCCTGGGCCAGGCTGGTGGCCTTCGCGACTACGACATGACGGTGGAACTTCGCGGCACGGTGGCCCTCGCGCGGCCTCCACGGGCAGAGGTCGTGGCGGGCACGCCTGACGCGGCAGGAGGTGGGTTTTGAAGGGCATCAACCTGGGTGGCATCGGCGGCATGCTCGGGCGCAACGCCGAGAAGATCGGCACCGCAGTGATTGGCCTGGTCGCCCTCTGGCTGGCCTGGGGCGGAATCTCGGCCCTCCGGAGCAAGACGGCGACGACGGGCCAGTCTCCTGAGGCGATTTCCACGCTGGCGCAGCAGGCAGCCGGCAATATCGAGAGGGAAGAAACGCCTCCGGCAGACCGGCTGCCGCCGCTGACGCGGCTCGGCCCCCTGCTCGATCCCTGGCGACCGCAGCAGGTGAAGATCGCTCCCTCACCGATCGCCTCCAAACCCCTGGCCCGGCCGCTCGTCTTGGCGGCCCGCACAAAGCGGGAAACACCGACCGTGTTCCCGCTCGAGCAGCTCCACACCGTGGCGGGCATCGCCGTGCTCGAGCAGACCGGCGACGCAGCCGGATTCGGCGGACCGGGCATGGATCGGCGGGAAGCAGGCCCGTATGGCTTCGGCGCCGCGGGCGGGCCGGCCAGCCCGCTCACGCCTGGCGTGGTCACGCCCTATGTGGTCGTCACCGGGCTGATTCCGGCGGCCAAGCAGCAGGCCGAATTCATTCGCTGCCTCGGCGAGAGCGACGGCATGGCGATGATGGGCGGTGGGCGGGCAGGTGGGGGCCGCGAGGGCGGTTTCGATCGCGACCGCCCCGTCTGGACGGGCTTCAGGCTGGAGCGGCAGGAGCGGGATCTCGTTCGTGGCGGGGAATTCAGCGACTGGAAAAAGCTCGATCCGCCCCCCGTGGCCGATCCACTGGGCGGCGGCCGCGGCGGTGAGTTCGGGGGCCGGGGCGGCTCCGGTGATCTTCTGCCGGCCGACTTCCGGCTCCAAGACCAGGAACGAGCAGGCGTGTTTGAAACCCCGCTCCCGCCGCGGGTGGTCGAGGATCCGCCCTGGGGCCCGGAAACGGCCCACCCCTGGTTTTTCCGCCAGATCGTGGCGAAGCGGCTGGCCTCTGGGCCGCCGGTCATCGCGATCGACGAGCTGCGAAAGACGCCCGAGGAGTGGGCCGGCCAGACCGTGCAGCTCGACAACGTAGAACTCGTCGGGATCGGCGATAGCCAGATCGACGTGGGCCTGTTTCGGTATCGGCTCGCCAGCGACGATCCGGCCGACGAAGCGGCCGAGATCGGAGAGACGCCAAAACTCGTGTTTGCCGTTTCCGATCGCTGGGGTCGGGCGATGCTCTCGGGCGGCGTCCGCAAGGGGCCCGGCTACTCGCTCACGGTTCGGATCGACCAGGTCTACGACACGCCGGTGGCTCGCATCCTGGAAATCACGAAGGATGACGATCGCTTTCTCGACCCCGATCCGACGTCGGCGGGCGAAGGGGGCATGGGCCTCGGCTTCGAACGCCGCGGACCGATGGACGACGGGATGTCGGGCCGCCGGGGCGAGATGTTCGGCGGCGAGGGGGCCGAGTATCGCAGCTTCCGGTTCCTCGACACCACGGTCGAGCCGGGCAAGGAGTACCGCTACCGCGTCAACGTCTCGATCAACAATCCCAACGAGGGCCTGACGCCGCGGGAGGTCGCCGATCCCAAGACGCTCAAGGTGCCGGTCTTGACCTCTGAATTCAGCGAGCCGAGCGATGCGGCGGACGTGGTGACCACTGGATTCCTGGCCCGGGCGATGAGCCAGCTGGAATATGCGAGTCGCCGCACCCTGGAAAACATCCCGCTTCCGAAGCCCAAGCCGGGGGCGGTAGAACTGCTCGTGCTCGTCCCGTCGGAACAGGCGGGCAACCTCCTGCTCCACAAGGCCGAGGCCAAGCCGGGCGACCCGATCGCCTATGCCAAGCCTGCCGACGAGGAAGAACCTGCGGCGGGTCGCAGCGGCCCAAGGCGGCCGCGGCCGAAGAAGCCCGAGCAGGTGCCGACCAACGCGACGCTGCTCGACTTCCGCGGCGAACAGCTGACGAAGAATGAAAACCCTGGCCTGATGGACCTGCCCCCCGAACCGCTGGAGGCGCTCGTGCTTATGCCAAACGGCCGGTTCGAGCTCGTATCGGCGATCGACTCCGCAGCGGCCGTCAGGTCCC
>JBJOHE010000065.1:0-4718 GCA_046047895.1 Planctomycetota bacterium
CATGGCAGGATCTTCGCGACCATGCCGAGGTCGACAAGCCAAACTTCACCTCGGAGAGGATTGGCCGTCGCCAGCCTCTCGCGCTTCTAGGTCGAGGAACAACTCCTCAGCGACAGCGACGAGAGCATCATCGCCTACATCGCCTGCTTCGCGCCTGCGGTCCGATCAATTTCGGCTCCCATTGGATTCAACGCTCTCCGGCGATTTCCACTCGATAACACTGCTGCGGGCCATGTGTGTCAGCGGGGTTTGGGTCCGGGCAGCCAGCCACCCGGGGTCGTTCCCTCGGCCGGCCCTCTCGTTGTTCCCGCCCGCCCCTCTGGCTGCCGGGCGTGTCGCCCCTTCTTCCGGCCCAGTTGAGAACCAATCGGCAGCAAGGAAACACGCAAATCTCTGGATGACCTCGCCGCCCAAATGCTTGCCGCCTTCTTGAATAGCCCAGCAGCGAGTGTCCAAGGCCGGGGGCTGGGTGATACGGTGGCTCGGCCGGGGAGACAGGGGCAGGGGTTGCTGTCTTCGGGACACGCCCCGGCCGCCTTACCCAATGTCCGGAGCCAGTAAGAGTGCTCGCACCTGTGCTTCACGCCCGGCGAAAAAGGGCGTAGATGTAGGGTCGCGGATCGCCGGCCGGGTTCACGAAGGTGAAGGCCTCTGCCTGCACCAGTTCAAAACCCGGCCCCAGCCGGTCGGCCATCTCAGCAACCGAATAGCGGTGGACCTCCAAGCCGGCGCACTTTTGAGCACCTGACACTGCGAACTCGGCCAACAAGACATGGCCGCCAGCACGGAGGATCGCCCGCAGGTTTCGGAAGTACCCGTCGATGGCTGGCTCTTCGAGCAGAAAATGGAGCACGGCACGGTCAACCCAGATGTCGCAGGCCGGCACGCCGGGGGGCAGCGGCTGTGCGATGTCATGGTGGAGCCAAACGGGCGCGGGTGTGGGTTTCCCGATCCGCTGATCCAGTTTCCGCAGGGCCTCGTCGGATATGTCATTGAGCACAAGCCGCGTGCCACGGGCGAGGAGTTCGTCCACAAGCAACGACGTTCCCGCCCCGGGCAGAAAAATGGTGGCTCTCCCGTCGGCGGGCACAAGGTCGAGAAAGCGGAGCGTCTGGGCGACGTCCGCCTCATACCAGCCGAGTTGCGGGTCATCCTTGGCGGCGAAAACCGCATTCCAGTGACCGACCAGATCGGCCATCCTTGCCTCCGCTCAGCGTTTCGGGAGCATCAGCACGCATCCCGGCCCAAAGCCGATTTGTTCGACATGGGCCGTCACTGTCGCACCAGTCCTAGGTTCCACATAGATGAGGTGCATGTGGGTCGATGTGCCCGGATGTGTCAACACGCCGGCTTTGCCTTTGGCGTACACACCGACAATCGTGCCCGAGATCGACTCGTACGTGGCCTCGAAGGGCCGCTGCCGTTCGTCGAGCGTCATGCCGGCACGTCGTGCATGAAGCGGGCACGCCCCATTGATCACGTGGACCCGTACATCACGAAACGTGCCGACCACCCGAAAGACCGTCGGCTCCACCGCGTCGACCCCGGCCCGGTTCACATAGCTTTCGATCGTCGCATCGACGTCATCCGCCGAAACGGCGTCATCGAGGGGGAACCGGATCCAGTCGTCAACGGACGCGCCGAACAGAAAGGTCGCCGCGATCTCGCTCGGGTCCCCGGGGATTGGTTCCGGTCTTCCGTCGGCACCGACCCGTGTTGCCCGGATGGCGCTGTCCTCGACCGTGACCTCGCCACCCAAGGCGGCGACGGCCCCGACTCCGAAGAAATGCTCGCGCTCAGCGACATCGCCCAGTCGAATCCGGCCACCAGACTGTCCCTGCCCAATCGCCTCTCGCATCTGGCCGATCTGGAAGAAGCCCATGGATGGTGGCTGGGGGCGGCTCGGCTGCTCTTGGCACATGCCGAACTGGCTTCCCATCGCGAAAAGCGGAAAGACCCTGAGGCAGAGGGCGAGCACGGCCCGATACCTCACGAGCACCAGCCAGCTCGCCCACGTGCTCGGCCGACCCCAATCCCAAAGGACAGCCCGGCCAATGGCACTTCCGCAAGTATCGCCCGACCGATGAGCGGCTCGTGAGTCGCGTGCTCCAGTCTCCCGGGTTCGCACCAGGCGTTTCCGTGTCCGCCTGCCTTTCCCCTCTGGAGTGGCGTTTTTCTCGTGTCGGCGCGGAGTCTCTCCGAGTCCGGCGGCCTGGTGAAATGCGGCAAAGATCGCGCCGGCTCCGGCCACCAGCCCCGCCAGGAACGCCAGCCGCCACGCCGTGTCCCCCGGCTTGAGAAGGATGAGCCGCGCGAACACGCCCGAGATGCTCGGAATTTTTCCGGTGGCCGCCGAAGCCAGCAGGCTCGCTCCGCCGATCAAGATGCCGCCGGCCAGCGTTAGAAGGTGTTTTTCCACCATTTCCTGAATTCTAGAGCGCGAAGAAAACAAAGTCTCACCTTTGTTGCCTTCCCTTTCTCCGGGAGAAGGCTTTCTTTCTCTCCCTGGCATGAAGCCCCTTCATTGGCGTTCCCTCGCGGCGGTCCTGGTCGCGCTTCTCGTGGCCATCGAATGGGCGGCCGGGCGGCCCCCCTTGGGGCCCGACGGCCGCTTTACGCTGCGGGAGGGCGACATTTGGAGCATCGGCTGCTCCCAACGCGCAGCCGATGCCTATTTGTTCTCCCACGTCATCCACGGAACGCCTTTTTTACGGCCTGCTCTGGCTGGCGGCGCGCCGCTGGCCGGTGTCCGCGCGGTTTGCCTTGGCCGTGGCGATCGAGGCCGGCTGGGAGCTGTTGGAACATTCCCCGCTCATCATCAACCGTTATCGCGAAGCGACCATGGCCCTGGGCTACGCGGGCGACAGCATCCTCAACTCCGCGAGCGACGTCCTCATGATGTCGCTCGGATTTCTCTTCGCCTGGCGCCTGCCGGTTTGGGCGACGATCGCCGCCATTTTGGCCATGGAGATCGGCTGCGCGCTTTGGATCCGCGACAATCTCGCCCTCAATGTCCTCATGCTCACCCATCCCGTCGAGGCCATCAAGGCCTGGTAAACCGGGGCGTAGCTCAGCCGCCCGCGCGGCGGAAAACCCGCCGCCGGGCGAGCAGCAGGGCGGAGCCGCCGAGCAGGAGGCCGAGCGCGCCCGGTTCGGGCACGGGCGTGTACCACACCTCGAAGAGCAGGTTCGAGGCGGCGGTGGCGCCGAAGTTCGGCTGCTCGGCGGCGATGCCGCCAAAGACGTAGCCCAGGAGCGTCGGTCCGGCGAGGCTGTCGAGGTCGATCAATCCGTGGGAGAGGCTGAGCGCGTGGTTGCGCAGGAACACGGATTCCGCCCCGAAGAGCAGCGGCTCCCCGGTGCCGCCGTCGATGATGTCCGGGTAGACGTCGCCGAGATAATACTGCGTGTAGGTCCCGTCGGCCTCGCGCACGATCGAGCTGCCCTGGCTGGTGAAAGGCAGGTTGTTATCCGTGACGAACGTGCCGCTCTCGTAGGTCTGCAAGCTGATGCCGCCCAGGAGGACGACGTGGTTTTCGTCGCGGGACGGCGAATACAGGACCATGCTCGACGTATTATAGCCGTTCATTGCCTGCTTGAAGGTCCCCGGTGCGAAGGGATCCGCCATGGATGGCATGCCGTCGGCCGAGATCTCCACCGGCACGGTCCACGCGCCTCCGGTCTCCGTGAAGACTCCCGAGAGCGCGACCAGCGCCGGGCCGCCGCCGGTGGCCAGCGGGACGACGTTGAGATCGCGCCGGCGGAACGCCTCCTGCGGCGTGCTGGCGCTCACATTGGCGATGCTGAGGGAGTTCCCGTCGTCCACGATGTCGAACGCCCGGACCTGATACGTGTAGGTGCCGCTGGAGCTCGGGGTGTAGGGGCCCTGGAAGTTCTGGCCAAAAGTGAGCAGGGCCCGGTCATTCACGAGGTGAAGGTCGCCGCCGGTCACCTGCAGGGTCGGGTCGCTGGTCTGACGCACGTGGGAGGCGAGGCTGCCCGAGCCGGTCTGCACCCAGTTCACCACGCCGCCGAGGTCGAGCGCGGTCAGGGTGCTGTAGGTGGTGAAGTTGTTGGAGCCGGAATCGTAGAGATAGCCGCCCGCCAGGTAGAGCGTGCTCCCGCGTTGCACGGATTCCGTCGCGGTGGCCGAGAGGGCGTTGAAGACCGAGGCGCCAACCCCCGACGAGGGATCGTCGAGCGAGCGGCTCCAACTGAGCTTGGCCGCGGGGTCGATCACCCAGATCTCCGCATTTTGGTATTCGGGCGGAAAGTTCACCAGGCCGTCCTCCGTGAAATTGTGCAGGCCGTTCGTCCGGCCGGCGACGAAGACCCATTTGCCGTCGTGATAGCCCGTGGCGAAGGACTGCAGGGTGGGCAGGGTGGCCGATCCCATGTCGGCGGTTTCGAGATGGATCGCGTAGGGCAGCCCGGTGATTTCGACCTGACTCACCGTCGCCGTTTGGTTGGCGGCCCGGAGGGACGGCGCCGTCAGGGCCAAGAGAGCGAGGAACTTCTTCATGCCGGTCAGCATATCCCGACGGCACGCCTGAGGAAGGCCTTTGTCCTCCCGCACGCCGGCGAACCCGTGAAGGCGAGCCCGGCCAATGGCACTTCCGCAAGTTTCGCCCGACCGATGAGCGGCTCGTGAGTGGCGTGCTCCAGTCTCCCGGGTTCGCACCAGGCGTTTCCCTGTCCGCCTGCCTTTCCCCTCTGGA
>JBJOHE010000066.1:0-9977 GCA_046047895.1 Planctomycetota bacterium
GGGGCCGGTCGCGAGAAATGCCCGCAGCAGCTGGTAGCCGACCGGTGTCAGGAAACTTTCGGGATGAAACTGCACGCCGTAGATCGGCAGGGTCGCGTGCCGGATCGCCATGATCTCCCGATCCTGGCCAGAGGTGGCCGACCAGGCGTCGACCTCGAATTCGCGGGGCAGCGTAGGCGGATCGATGACGAGGCTGTGGTAGCGGGTGGCCTCGAGTGGGTGCTCGGCGATGCCGGCGAACAGCCCCCGGCCCGTGTGCTCGATGTGGTCAACCTTGCCGTGCATCAGCCGCGGAGCCCGCACGATCCGGCCGCCGAACACCCGGCCGATCGACTGATGCCCGAGGCAGACGCCGAGGATCGGCATCCGGCCCGCGAACCGGCGAACGGCATCGCAGGAGATGCCCGCCTCGTCGGGCGTGCAGGGGCCGGGTGAGATCACGAGGTGGCTCGGTGCCTTGGCTGCGATCTCGTCGCAGCTGATCTGGTCGTTGCGATGCACCTCGACGGGCAGGTCGGGGGCGATCTCCCCGAACCGCTGCACGAGGTTCCAGGTGAACGAGTCGTAATTATCGATGAGCAGGAGCATGTGGGGGAGGACGCCGCCGGCAGCCGGGGTGGTGGGAATCTCCAGCCAATCGTATCAAGTGCGGGATCCCCGGCGGCTCCGCTGGAAGCAGGACAGGATCGTCGCCCCTCCCGCCGCGAGCAGCCCCCAGCCGGCCGGCTCGGGAACGGCGTTGACGGTGAGGGCGTCCATCGCGAAGTAGGCCGGCGTGTTGAGGCCGAAACTTCCGGTATCGGACCCGGAGAAGGTGAACTCCACCGTATCGACGACACCCAGCCCCGAGAGGTCGAACCAGTCCCACGAGGCGAGGATCCCCGGGGGGAGCGTGCCGCGGAGATCCGCCAGATAGTAGGTGGCCGTGCCGGTCGTGCTGCCGTTGAGTTTGCCGGTGGCGGTGGTGGCGAACCAGCCCCCCGGAGGCAGCGGCGCCGCGAAGCCGTATTGGTCGCCGTCCCGCATCGTCAGGGCGGCGTAGGTGGTGTTGGCGATCTGGAACCCGGCCACCGTGCCTGGCACCGGAAGCGTGAACGCCGCGGCGTCGCCGAAGGCCACGGCATAGGTGCTCGTCTGATACCCGCCGCCAGGAAACGAGGCGTATTGGTTCGTGAACGCGGGATCGGTGGTGTCGACCACGTTCGAATACGCGAAGCCATTCCAATACTCGTAGTTGAAGCCACCGTAGCTGTCGATCCCGAACAGGTTGGCGAACGACACGCCCCCCGACTGCCAGGGCTGATTGACCGACTGCCCGGGCGAGAGCGTGCCGGGGTCGCCATTGAAGTAGCCCGAGGCGGGCACGACCAGATCCTGAAAGTCGACGACCTCGGCAGACACGAGGGCCGCAGACAGAGCGAGGGCCACACAGGCCACGAATGCAATTGAACGCACCATGATGAGAGAACTCCGAATCCCGAGAGGCAAAAAGCGGCTACCCACGACGGATGACGAGGATCCGACGCGACGACGAGATCCCACCGGCCGCGTCCGCGGCGGCGGGTCAGTTGTGAGTAGCGGCACCTCCGGGCAGACGGACGGCGAGGCAGGTCATGGCCCTGCTCCCGCCAAGGAAAGCGATTCTCCTCCCGACCGCGTGCATGCCGCGGCCAGGATGCGAGCGTCGAGCGAGTCAGACATGAGCCGAACGGAGCCGTCGCCAAACAGGGCGACCGCTCCGGTCGCGTGGCGGCTGCGGAGCTCGTCCTCCCAGGTGGGCCAGTTCACGGCATACGCCTGGTCAAACAGATTGCGGCCATTGATCCACTGGCCGTCGGGCCACTCGCCGCGGCTGCACTCGCCCACGAAGATCGTGTGGGAGAGGCCGTCAGGAATCTCGCGAATGGCAAAGCCGCGATCGTGGATCAGCACGCCCTTCTCGGGATTGTTCGGCGAGGTAATCCGCTCGCCGGTGAGGCCGCCGTAATCGGTACGACCCGCCAGGTCGTCTCGGTCGGCCGCGGGGCAGCGATAGAGCCTCACCTCGACGGCCGCGGCCGCGGCATTGACTGGATCGTCAAATGGCTTCTCGAAATCGATCCGGTCGTGGAGCTGCTCTTCCTCGAGCCAGGGCAGGATCGCCGCCGACCAGGCGAGGCAACGACCCTTTCCCGCCCGCCCTGGAGCCCGCCATTCGAGACAGCCAATCGGAAACCGGCCGCGAGCCAGCAGGTGTCCATGGAGTGCGCAGCCGACGTTGCGGAGGTTGTTGCCACATGAGGCCCGCCGGGCCGCTTCGCGGGCCGCCTGGGCTGCCGGCAGCAACAAGGCGACAAGCGCGGCGATGACCGCCACGACCACGAGCAGTTCGACGAGCGACATGCCGCGCCGAAGGACCTGAAACTGACTGGGCATACGAAGCCAGCCAGCCGCCACCCCTCCAGACGATCCACGACCACCGCGAAGCGCAGCAGGAGCGGACGCCCTGAAAGGACACCGACCGAACCTGGATCCTGAATGGTGCATCCACCGGCCCCTCGCGGGGCCGTGCCCACCCTTCCGCCCTCGCGGTCCGGCAGACTCCTGACACCTGGTAGGTCTTCTGACTTACGAGCTCGGGCGACCGCATGCCTTCTCGCGAAGAGGCCCAGCCCGGAAGAGGCAGGCCATCGCAATGGCTCGAATGCAGTCGCCTTTCACCCCGCCAGGCAGGTCGCCTGACAGAGCATCGCCCGAACACAGCGGCGGGGCCGTCCCGGAATCGCACCGGAGTTCCCTGTTTGCCCGCGGAAAGCAGCTGCTGCCGCGGGCCACCAGAGTCGACGCGAAAGTGTACCGATGGGGGGGATTCTGTCAACGAACCCGGCTGCCTCCGCACAACCCGTACAGCTTGCCACTGGAGGGCTCGGGGCTGGCAAACCTTGCCGGTCAGCGGTGGGTTTTCCGTCACACCGTGACGGTCGCAGGAGGCGCGGCCGCAGCGGCGAAAGAGTCGGCATTCACGGCATGTTTTGCCCCATGCGCACCGCTTCAGGCGCCCGGGAAAAAACCTTGGAGCACGTTCAAGCCGCTTCGATGCGGCCGCCGATAGCCACGGTGTCCCCCGGGGCATCCATGTGCCCGTCGGGCAACCAGGGGGCGACAGAAAACCTGCAATTCTCGAGTCACGGAATGGCTCGACAGGCCTGTCGCAAAAAAGTTCGTGGATCACATCCTCGGGGTGACGGCGTCGCGAGCGGGACGAACACACCGGTGGTCCACAAGCAAAGGAGATGTGGCTCGATGAAGCGTATGATGTTTCTCGGTGCGCTGGTTCTCGGCGTGACCGTTTGTAGCCAGTCCTTCGGTTTCGAGCTCCTCGATCGGATGCTCGGCTGCAAGGGCTGCCACTCGTGCTGTGAGCCCGGCTGCGATGCTGGTGCTGGCTGCTGCGAGCCCGGCTGCGACGCCGGTGCTGGCTGCTGCGAGCCCGGCTGCGACGCTGGTGCTGGTTGCTGCGAGCCCGCCTGCGACGCCGGCAACGGCTGCTGCGAGCCCGCCTGCGACGCTGGCGACAGCTGCTGCGGGACGTCGTGCTGCGGCACTCGCAAGTGCCGGAAGCATGACCTTTTCGGTGGCCTGAAGGGGCTGTTCGAGAAGTGCAAGCGGAAGCACCACGGCTGCTGCGATAGCTGCTGCGAGCCCGCCTGTGACGCTGGTTGCTGCGAGCCGGCCTGCGACGCTGGCAACGGTTGCTGCGAGCCCGCTTGCGACGCCGGCAACGGCTGCTGCGAGCCGGCCTGCGACGCCGGTGCTGGCTGCTGCGAGCCGAGCTGCGGTGCGGCCTCTTGCTGTGGCACCAGCTGCCGCAAGAAGCACACCCCGATCCGTGACCTTCTGAAGGCTCTCCATGCCGCGAAGAAGCGTTGCCATCGGAACAGCTGCTGCGGCACGAGCTGCTGCGAGCCCGGCTGCGACGCCGGCAACGGCTGCTGCGAGCCCGCTTGCGACGCTGGCAACGGCTGCTGCGAGCCGGCCTGCGGTGCGGCTCCGGATTGCTCGGCTTCCACCGACGTGCCGGCCACCACGGTCGCTCAGGTGAGCCGCACGGTCGCCACGAAGTGATCTCAGAGGAAGCCGGGCGGCTCTCACAGGCCTGACTTCCACACTGCGATTTGAAACACACCGCCCGGGGGAAACCCCGGGCGGTGTCGTTTCGTTTGATCGGGTCGGCGGCGTGCGTGTCCCTGAGATAGCCGAGGAAACAAGCGGAGCCAGGATGGCGGAGCGGAGTTTCCTCGGAGTGAACGCAGGGCTGGAGGCCCGAAGCGAACGTCCGGCGAAGGAATGCGGATGCCCCCGACCTCCCCGTCGACACCACCTCGGGCACTTCGAACGTTCATCGGGTCGGGGACGTCCGTGTCCCTGAGACGGCCTAGGAAACAAGCGGAGCCAGGATGGCGAAGCGCGGTTTCCTCGGAGAGAGCGCAGGGCTGGAGGCCCGAAGCGAACGTCCGGCGAAGGGATGCGGATGCCCCCGACCTCTCCGGCGACGCCGCCTCGGCCCCTACCAAGCGTCGCAAGCGTCAGCCTTCCGCACGGCGGAGGCGGCCGAGGCTGCCGTCGCCCGCAGCCGCGGCGAGCCGGCTGGCCTCGCGGCCAAGCGCATCACCTTCGGCGAGATACCGCTCCACATCGTCGGCCGCCTCGCTGAAGTCAGACACCAGCGGATCGACCAGCCCGGCCCGGGGAATCTCGGCCACCAACGACGTGATGTCGCGATCGAGGCCGATTCGAATCAGGGCGTTCACGCACCACCGGAGCACGAGCCCCCAGAGCACGATCCAGACCAGCGACTCCTGAAGGAAGCCGACGTTGGAACTCGGGCTCTTGCCAGCCCAGAGATTGCCGTGAAAGAAGCTCCAGCCCGCCCGCACGACCACAAAGACCACAAGCGACGAAAACAAGAGCTCGAACACCACCTGGGCCACCCGGCCGCCGAGCCGGCTCCGCCGCGCTGCCACGAGCCGCTCGATGCCTGCGGCCAGCCACCGGCCCGAGCGATCGACCACGGCGGTCACCTGCACGGGCAGCCTGCCAGGATCGAGCCGGGCCCGGCCGACGAGCGGCTCGCGAATGGCCGCCAGGGCCGCCAGGCCGCCGAGCACGCTTCGCGACTGCTCCACCTCGGCCGCGGCCAGGCCGAGCTCCTCCACCGCCTGCCAGCCGCCCCGGCCCGTCGCCACGTCGGCCGGCTGTCCCGCGAGCAGCCGGCCCACGAGCCCGCCGCCGGGCCGCATGCGCCGCCAGAGCGAGCCGATGGCCGAGACGGCGTGGAGGAAGGTGGCGAATGGCCCGCCCTGCCAGCGGTCGATGACCTCGTCGGCCACGAGCCGCTGCCAGGCCGAGCGGCCGGCCCGCAGCCGGTCGGCCACCCCCGTGGCCAGCAGGCCCTCGAGCCGAGTCCGTTCCCGCCCGATGCCGGCGGTCAGGCCATGGGCGGCCGCGCGGTAGGGCTCCAACTGGCGGCGGGATTGCTGCATGAACCAATCAGCGAGATCGAGGGCGCCCGTCCGTCGCACCCGCCTGGCCGCCCGCCCCACCAGTTCCGTGTCGATCGCGGCCACGAGGTCGCGGAAGCCGGGCTCTGGCTCGAGTGCTGCGGCGGCCCGGGCGGCCGCCTCGACGGCGTCGAGCCGAAAGATCTCTGGCACGGCAAATCCCTGCCGCTCGAGCTCCTGCCGCCAGTCGGCGCGGATGTCGGGGTCGCGGGAGGCGTGGGTCTGCACAAAGAGGAGGGGCCGCCCCGGCGCGAAGGCGGCGATCTCGCGGGCCACGATCCAGGAGCGGTATTTCTGCGCGGTCGAGACGAGCAAGAGGACGTCGCAGGCGGGCAGCACCCGCTCGAGCAGGTCGCGGTTGCGATTGGTCGCGCTCGGCCGGGGATCGTCGCGGTCGGCGGCGACATCGGCCTGGGTGTCGGGGTCGGGGCAGTCGATCAGGATGATGTTGGCCACCGCGGGTGACCCGCTCCGCACCACCCGGGCCTGCATCTCGGCCACCGGCAGCCAGGAGAGATCGACGTCGGGCGCCGCGACCACCACGGGATGGATCGTCGTCGGTCGCACCAGGTCTCCGGCCGTCGTCACGTCGGCGCCTGCCAGGGCGTTGACAAGCGTGCTCTTGCCGGTGCCCGTGCCGCCGACCACGCCCACCACGAGCACCCGCGAGAGTTCCCGTCGGGTGCGGTCGAGCCGGCCTGCGATTCCCTCCCACTCCGCCGTCACCTGGCGGGCGGGCGGCCAGGCCGGCAGCGAGCCGGCCCAGCGGCTGATCCCGTCGATGAGCATGTCGAATGCGGCGAGGTCGGGCCCGGCGGCCGCCGGCGGCGAGCGGCCCACGGCATCATGGTCGGCAGGATTCATGCATCGATCTCCCGGCTGCAATCGGTGAGCAACTGTCGCACCCGCTCGAGCTCCGGCCGTTCCGCCGCGGCCGCGAGTCGGACCACCTCCTCGACGCCGTCTCCCAACACCACATCGTGGAGCGTCTCGATCAGGATCCGGCCCCGCTCGACCGACCAGCCGGCAAACAGCCGCTCGATCAGCGGACGAACCCCCGCCACCGCCAGCCCAATCGCCCCCTCGCCCATCAGGGGCGCGGCGGCCCAGAGCGCGTAGTCGCCGATGTGGTGAACGAGCACCGACAGCCCGCCGGCGGTGCCGGCTGCCGCGGGCACGGCAGCGGCGCCGGCTCCCAACAGCGCCAGCGAGACGACCGGCCTGGCTACGGCGCCGACGTTGAGGCTGTTGACGATCGCCCGCACAAGCGACGGATTCTCGACGGCGAACCGGTCGAGTTCCCCACGAACGAAACCGCGGTAGGCCTCCGAGACGAGCGGCAACGCCGCATGCCGCCGTTCCAGGTCGGCATACCAGCGACTCCGGTCAGCCGTGGCGAGCCGGGGGCCGAGCAGCCGCTCGAGCCGCTCGTCCCGCCGGCAGGCATCCTCGAGCCGGCTCACGAAATCGCCGAGCGCCTGCTTGAGGGCGGCCAGTTCCACGGCGGCGAAATCCTCCTGCCTCTCCTCCGCCGAGCGGGCCAGGCCGATCCGCTGCGCGGCCCAGGCGAGGCCGGATCCTGCGGTGCGGTAGACGCGGCTCACCGTCAGGTCGAGCGCGGATCGCCGGGGTTCGAGCCAATCCCAGATCTCCTGCCAGACGATCTCCCGCGGTGCCGGCGGCAGCTCCACCCGCACGCTGCCCTCATGCTCGAGGACGCGAAGCGAGGTTCGCCATTCGGCCGCCCGGCCTCCGATGGCGGCGATCCAGGCAGGCAGGCCGTGCCGCGGATCGAGCACCACCCGCAGGGCGCCGGTCATCGCCCGGAGCTTGATCAGGTCGAAGTCACCGTGCGCCAGCCGGGCGGCCAGCGGCTGCTCCGAACGGTCGGGCGTGAGCTCGGCAACGGGCAGGAGTGAAATCTGGCCGGCGGCTGCCGCGGCCGAGTCGTGCGGTGCGGCATAGACCGCGGCTGGCGTCACGCCTGTCTCCGCGACGAAGGTGGCCAGCCAGCCGGCCAGGCGGTCTCGCTGCCGGGGCCAGTCGAGCATGTTGAAGATCACGATCACGGTCTTGCCGGCGGCAGCGGCAGCCGAGAAAAACTCCCGCACCGCGGCATCGTTGTACTTCTGCTGGGTGAGCACGGCGAGGATCACGTCGGCGGCATTCCGCACGAGTTCCGCCCGCCGCCAGTTCTCCCGCAGCGTGCCGTCGATGTCGGGCGTGTCGAGGATCACAAGCCGGGCCGGCTGGCTACCCGTCGCATCTTCCCGCCAGATGAGCACGTCGCCCCGGGACGCGTCGACCGCATCCTGCTCACTCGCCCAGACCAGCGGCTCGAAGCCGGGAAACAACGCCGCCAGATCGACCCGCTCCGCAAGCCCGCAGGGGAGGCTGGCCACCGGATGGACGGTGCGGGCGGCCTCGGGCACCGACCGGCTGATCTCCGCGCCGACCAGCGTGTTGGTGATCAGGCTCTTGCCCGTGTTCGTGCCACCGCAGACGGCCGCCACGAGCACCGGCTCGCGATCAACCTGCGGCCCGAGCTTCCCGAATAGGGCCCCATGCCAGTCGGCCTCGGCGGGGTCGGGCAGCCCGAGCTCGCGGGCGAGCGGCAAGAGCCGATCCACCTGGGCTGCAAGCTCCCCGATCCGACCTGCCCAGGCGGCGTACGAACCGGCCGCACCCTGCTCTGCTACTCCGTCGCCCATGCTCCGTTCCTCGCCGATCTCGCCGCCGCAAAAGGATCGCCGCCAGCTTCCGGCGGGACCGCCGCAATCGTCGCCGGCTGACGGCGGCGGCGAGTCTGCTAGAATTCCGCCGCCGGGCGGGTCTCCGCGACTGCCGCCGAGTAGTGTCCTCTCCCTCCCGCCTTCCCGCAAACCTGCCGGCTCTCCGGCACCGCTTCCGATGCTCGAACGACGACCCGTATTTCCCGGCGTGATCGAAATGAACCATCAGGCCGGATGGCGGATCGGGTGCAACGTCTACCTCGTCTACGACGACCGCGACTGGGGACTGATCGACATCGGCTACGAGGAGAGCGTCGACGAGATCATCGAACTGATCCGGCAGATGGACTTTCCCCTGTCGCAGTGCCGAGCGATCATCGCCACCCACGCCGACGTCGACCACATCCAGGGCCTTGCCAAGGCCAAAGCCATTCTCAAGGCTCCCGTGCTGTCCCACCCGCTCGCCGTCACGCCCCTCGAGCAGGGCGACCGCATCAAGACCTTCGCCGAGATCGCAGCCCAGGACGTCCACATGCCGATGCCGCCGGTCAAGATCGACCGCACGATCGAAGACGGCGACACCGTCGAGATCGGCAGCCACCGGCTCGAGGTCTGGCACACCCCCGGCCACACCGACAGCCAGCTCGCCTTTCGGATGGGAGAACTGCTCTTCTCCGGCGACAACATCTACCGCGACGGCTCCGTCGGCGCGATCGACGCCCATCACGGCAGCGACATCCCCGACTTCATCGCCTCGCTCGAACGGATCGCCGCCAGCGACGTGGAGTGGCTCCTGCCGAGCCACGGCCCGATCTTCCGCAAGGACGACGCCTTGCTTGCCGCCACGATCCGCCGGCTCCGGGGCTATCTCACCCTCGCCGACTTCGGCACCTGCGCGCCGGTGTGGCCCCTGATCGAAGAGTGGGATCGCGAACTCGCCGAAGGCCGCCTGCCGGGATAGGCTCTGGCGATCATCCAGCACCTGGCTTCGAGCGGCCCACTTGCCCGCCGGCTGCGTTCGGCTCCATCGCCAGACGTACGACACGCGACCCTGCCGGCTCTGCCGGTTTTTCGCTGAAGGCCGGTCGCACGGCCTGCCGATACTTCCCTGCGGATCGATTCCATCCCGGGGGGGACTTTCTGATGACACGGCATCTCTCTGCCGCCGGCGCAGCCTTCACGCTGGCCTTCGCGGTGTTTGCAACCGACGCGGCAGCCCAAGCTCCGGCCGCCGGCCAGCAGGCCTACGGCTACCAGTGGGGCTACTCCTACAACACCCACGACTGGAACAGGCTCTACCACTATCCCTACGTGTGGTACGCCCAAAACTTCTACGCCGACGGCTACATGCAGTCGGCCAACGACCTCTACTACCGCTATCCGCAGGAGATGCGGGTTCCGGTCTACAACCGCGCCTGGCAAAACTACTACCCCAAGAACCGCCGCTACTACCAAGGTCATCACTTCAACCTCGACGTGTTCTGACTTCAGCGCTCGTCGGGCCATGCGGTTTTATCGGCTTCGCGGCCATCCCTGGCCCGCGAAGCCTTGCCGGGCCTCCGCCCGGCCGGCCGCCTTCCGGGCGGCCGATGGCGTGCGGCCTACGCGGGGTAGCGGCCCTGTCTGCGCGGATGGGAGTCGAGGCGGGGCGGCCCGAATGGCACGCTGCGCGAGGCTGAGCCTCGCTGCGTGCCGGTGGGGGTTG
>JBJOHE010000067.1:0-5932 GCA_046047895.1 Planctomycetota bacterium
CGACCACGGCCACATGTTCATGCTCACCGACCCAGCCGCGTTCGCCGGGGCACCGAGCGAGCCTTGAGCCGGGCCGGGCGGCGTGGCTGTCGCGGACCGACCGAGGTATGCTGCCGTCTCCAACCATCAGGAGTGATTCATGACCGTCCCGTCTCGTACGCCGATCGTCGCCGGTAATTGGAAGATGAACCTCGATCGAGCGGCGGCCGAAGCCCTCGCCGCCGCGGTCGCCGGCCGCCGCGGCGAGGCCGCAGGCGTCGACCTTGTGCTCTGCCCGCCGGCTCTCTACATCCCGCCGGTGGTCGCGGCCGTGGCCACGGCCGGCGGTGACGTGGCCGTCGGCGGTCAGAACGCCCACGACAAGACGAGCGGCGCGTTCACCGGCGAGGTGGCGCCGCAGATGCTCGTCGATGCCGGCTGCCGCTATGTGATCCTCGGCCATTCTGAGAGGCGGACGCTTTTCGGCGAGACCGACGCGATGGTCAACGCCAAGGCGAAGGCGGCCCTCGCCGCCGGGCTCACGCCGATCGTCTGTGTCGGCGAGACCCTCGAGGAGCGGGAGGCCGGCCGCACCGAAGCGGTCGTGACCTCTCAGGTGCAGGGGTCGCTTGCCGGTCTCGGTGCCGAGGGGCTGGCCAAGACGGTCATCGCCTATGAGCCGGTTTGGGCGATCGGCACCGGCAAGGTGGCCACCCCCGAGCAGGCCCAGGAGGTCCACGCCCTGATTCGCAGCCTGCTGCCGGCCCTCTCGTCGGCCGAGGTGGCTGCCACGGTTCGGATCCAGTACGGCGGTAGCGTGAAGCCCGACAACGCGGGGCAGCTGGCCGCCTGCCCAGATATCGACGGGGCGCTGGTGGGCGGCGCCAGCCTCAAGGCCGACGATTTCCTGGCGATCGCCGCCGCGTTCGCCCCGGGCGACTGCTGCTGAGCCGGGCCGTTGGGCGAGCCCGGCCATAGCTTGCCTCGTGGTTTTCGGGCCGGGATTCCCGTCCCGGGGGCAGTCCGGGTATGCTCTCGGGCTTCCCCGACCTGGAGTGTTGCCCGGCCATGAGCCTTTTGCTGCGTTTTTCCCTCGGTTTTCTGCTCGTTTTTGTCGCCTTTTTCCTGATCGCCCTGGTGCTGATCCAGCGGGGGCGAGGCGGCGGGCTCGCCGGCGCCTTTGGCGGGGCTGGCGGGCAGAGCGCGTTTGGCACGAAGGCGGGCGACGTCTTCACCCGCATCACGGTCGGTGTCGCCGCAGCCTGGATCCTGCTCTGCATTCTCGCGATCAACGTCTTAGGCACGAGCCGGTCGCGGCTGTCGACGGCGCTGGGCGGAGCGGCTGGGACTGCCGTTCCATCGGATGTCATTCCGTCGGACGTCGCTCCCGAAACCGACGGTGAGCCAACGCCCGACGCTGAAAAGCCGTCCGCTCCTGAGGCGAGTTCAGCGGCCGAACCGGCTGCCGCACCAGAGGCAAGCCAACCGTCTGCGGAGCCGGCCCCGGCTGAGTGACCATGCCCAGGAGCATGACCGGCTGCGGCGAGGGCACGGCTGCCTCCGGCGGCAGCACCTGCCGCGTCGAACTCCGGTCAGTGAACAACCGGGCGTTCAAGTTTTCCCTCCGCACGAAGGAAGGCTCGGCGGGCCTCGAAGCTCGGGCCGAAGCGGCGGTGAGGGAACGGGTGCGACGGGGCACGATTCACATGGCGCTCGACCTGGCGGGCCCGGCCGCCACGGTCACACGGCGGATCGACCGAGCCCAGTTGGCCGCCTACCTCGATGAACTCGAGGATTTCTCCGCCGGCCATGGGCTCGCCGTACCCACGACGATCGATCCTTTGCTCGGGCTGCCGGGCATCGTCTGCGACGCCCCGCCCGACGAGGCCGCGGCCGAACGGGTCTGGCCGCTCGTGGCCGAGGCCCTCGGCCGGGCCCTCGACTCGCTCGACTCGATGCGACTGGCCGAGGGCGCTACGCTCGCCGCCGACATGGGCGGCCTCTGCGACGCGATCCTCGGGCTGGTGCAGGGGATTCGTGGCCGGGTGCCACTCGCCGTCGAGCATCACCGCCAACGCCTCGTCGAGCGGGTTGCCGGCCTGGTGGCCGAACGGGGGGGCAGCCTGAGCGAGGCCGACATCACGCGGGAGATCGTGCTCCTGGCCGACCGTTCGGACGTGGCCGAGGAGATCGTGCGGCTAGAGAGCCACATCGACCAATTCCGGCGGCTGCTGGCCACGGAATCGCCCGGCCGCCAACTCGACTTCCTCTCCCAGGAACTTGCCCGGGAGGCCAATACGATCGCCTCCAAAAGCGCCGACGTGGAGATCGCCCACGCGGTCGTGGAAATCAAGACGCTCGTCGAGCGACTGCGGGAGCAGGTGCAAAACCTGGAGTGAGCGGGAGCCGTCCGAGCCGGCGGCGTTCGGGCTCAGCCCCGCGGCGGTTTTCGGCGGGCGGGTCCGTGCGGTACAACATCGCAATGGAAGACCGACCCGGCAAACTCGTCGTGATCTCCGGCCCGTCGGGCGTGGGCAAAACCACGCTCCTGAGGCGGCTGCTCGGAGCCTTTCCCGAACTCGTGCCCAGCATCTCGGCGACCACCCGGCCCCCGCGAGCCGGCGAGCGAGACGGGGTCGATTACCACTACCTTTCCCTCGAGGAATTCGAGCGGCGACGGGCTGCCGGGGAATTCCTGGAGTGCTGTCAGGTGTATGGCCGGCAGCATTGGTACGGCACGCTGGTCGCCGAGGTGGCCCCCCGGATGGCGGCCGGAAAGTGGGTCGTGCTCGAGATCGACGTGGAGGGTACACTCTCCGTGCTCGAAAAGTATCCGCAGGCGATCACGATCTTCGTCGAGCCGTCCCATCCCGATCAGTTGCTCGAACGGCTTCGCGGCCGGGGCACCGAGTCTGCGGAGGCGATGGCCCGGCGGCTGGAGGTGGCGCGGCGGGAACTGCTCGAGGCCCACCGTTATCGCCATCGTGTCGTCAACGAAGACGTCGCCGAGGCGCTCGAGCGGATTCGGCAGATTCTCGCGGCGGAGGGCTTTTCACCGGCAGCCCGCCCCGTGACGGGCATGGCGATGTCAGCCGGTTCACCCACGACCAACCCGGGAGTCAGTGCATGATCGACGACCTGCGCGAAGAAGAGATCGTCAACAAGGTGGGCGGGCGGTTCAAGCTCTCCACCCTCATCCAGAAGCGGCTCGTGGCGCTCAATGCAGGCGGCCGTCCGCTCGTCGACGTCAACACCGACGACAAGATGCAGATCGTCATCGAGGAGATCAAGCAGGACAAGATCTTCCTCGATACCTCGATGAACCTGCGGATCACGGGCGAGTCGACCGAGGCCGGCGGCCCCCTCGACTTCGATCCCACGGATCTCTGAATCTGATCGCCGGGCCATCCCCGGCCCCGGCAGCCTGACCGCGGCGGAGGGACAGCCACGCTGACCCCCGCCGCGCTCGCTGTTCGCACCTCCGGGTGAGCGGGGCTTCCGCGAGGCGGCAGCCATGAAAGCCATGAGCATCAAGAATCGCGAGATCGTGCTGGGGGTGACGGGCGGGATCGCGGCCTACAAGGCGGCGGCGCTCACGAGCCTGCTCGTCCAGCAGGGCGCGGGCGTGACGGCGGTGCTCACCCGCAATGCCCGCCGGTTCGTGGGGGAGGCGACCTTCGCAGCGCTCACTGGCCGGCCTGTGGCGACGCGGAGCTTTGATCCGCGGGCCTATCCGCTCGGAGCCCACATCGAGCTGGCCGAGCGGGCCGATCTCGTGGTGGTGGCACCGGCGTCGGCTGATTTTTTGGCCCAACTCGCCGCTGGTGCCGCCGACGATCTCCTCGCGACGCTTGTGCTCTGCGCCACCTGTCCGATCGTCGTCGCACCCGCGATGAATGCGGCGATGTGGGACAAGCCGGCCGTGCAGCGAAACGTCGAGCGTGTTGCCGCCGACGGTGCCCGGGTCGTTTCGCCGGGCAGCGGCTGGCTCTCCTGCCGGGCTCAGGGCACCGGTCGGATGGCGGAACCAGCCGAGATTGCGGCCGTGATCGAGTCGCTGCTGGGCGGCCAAGCACCGTCCGCCGACTGACTTCCGGGAGCCGAGGCCTCCAGCGACCGATGGCACGCATCCTGCTCACCGCCGGTCCCACGCGGGCCTACCTCGACGACGTGCGGTTTCTCTCGAACGCGTCGAGCGGCCGGATGGCCGCCGCACTGGCATCGTCGGCGCTCGCCCGGGGCCATGAGGTGACGATCGTGACCGGCCCGGTCTCGGTCGCATACCCGAAGGCGGCCCGGGTGGTGCCTGTGATCACGACGGGAGAGATGCTCGCGGCGTCACAGGCGGAGCTGCCCGCGGCTGATGGCGTGATCGCGGCGGCAGCCCCGTGCGACTTCGAGCCTGTGGTCAGGGCCTCGGGCAAGATTCCCCGGCAGGGCGCCGGGTTTCCCCTCGAACTCCGGCCGACGCCCGACGTGATCGCTACCCTGGCCGGCCAAGCCCCGAACGACAAGTGGTTCGTCGCCTTCGCCCTCGAGCCTGGAGCCGACCCGCGGCGGGCCTTTGAGAAGATCGAGGCCAAGCGGTGCGACCTGATCGTGGTCAACGACCTGACCGCAATGGAAGGGCAGCGGACCGCCGTCACCGTGTATGACCGCAGCCACGCTGCGGTCGGCAGCCGGGCCGGCACGAAGCGGGCGGTGGCCGGCTGGCTTGTGCGGCTGTTGGAAACACGGCTCATCGGTCAGGCGGCGGGCCGTTCACGGCCCGAGCCGACGACGCCGGTCTGACCGACTGCCCCAGGGCCGGTGCTCATGGCTTCATCACCGCTCGATGCCGCAGACGACTCCCGCCCCGTGTGGGTCGTGTCCTTCACGGTCGCTGCACAGGTCGAAGTTCCTGGCGTCGGCGACCTGCCGCGGGAGGCGTTTCTCGAGTGGCTGTGGGAGGGACTTGCCGATTGCGGCCTTCAAGGAGTGAGCGAAGGGGCCGTGTCGGCAGAGGAAGCCGCGGCCTTTGGGCTCGAGCCGGGACCGCTCGTGATTGACGCGGAGGCTGCCCCGCGCGACCGCGACTGGCTGGGGAGACTCCCTGTATTGGCAGCCTCATGCTGGTTCAACGAGGAGGCAGAGGCCCGGCAGGCGGCTCTCCGACTGGCTGGAGTGACAGGCTGCGGCCGGCTGGATATCCGGCGAGTCAACGGCGAGCAGCCCGACGCCTGGCGGGATGCGTTTGCGGCTGTCGCGATCCCCGACTTCGGTTGGGTGCGGCCAGCCTGGGAGCCGGGGGCGGCCGGCGGCCCCGCCGGCCAGACAACACTCTTCATCGAGCCCGGCGTCGGCTTTGGCACGGGGCTTCATCCCACCACGCAGCTCTGCCTGGCCGGGCTGGCCGCCTCCATGCCGCCGGCAGCGCGGGTGCTCGACTTCGGCAGCGGATCGGGCATCCTCGCGATCGCGGCCGCGCTGGCCGGTGCCCGTCAGGTCGATGCCGTGGAGAGCGACGAGCAGGTTCATGGGGCGATTGGGGCCAACGCCGCCCGCAACGGGGTGGCCGAGCGGATCCGGGTGGCGTCCCGTCTGAGCCCGGCTGCCGGCCCCTACGATCTCGTCGTGGCCAACATCGTGGCCGACGTGCTGCTCGAGCATGCCGCAGCCCTCGCGGCCGCGGTTCGGCGCGATGGCTCAGGCCAACTCGCCGGCCGGCTGATCCTCTCAGGGCTGCTCGCTGCCGATCTGCCGCCGGTCATCGAGCGGTATGCCCAGCTCTTCGGCAGCGACCCGCAGATCGAGGTGCGCGAGGGCTGGCACAGCCTCAGTTGGAGGCCCGCCACCGCGTAACAGGCCGCTGCTCAAGTGCGTCGGCTCGAAGGCGGTAAGCCGGCTCGGGGCCGGCAAAAGTCGCGTCGCTCGCCGAGCATACGCCCTGATGCTCCCCGGCTCCGCGGGGCGG
>JBJOHE010000068.1:0-4683 GCA_046047895.1 Planctomycetota bacterium
CGCTGCTCAAGGACAAGCAGGTCGGAAAGTACATCGTGCCGATCGTGCCCGACGAGTCGCGAACCTTCGGCATGGATCCGCTCTTCAAGCAGTGCGGCATCTACGCCCACACCGGCCAGCTGTATGAGCCGGTCGATTCCGACCAGTTGCTCTATTACCGCGAGGCCAAGGACGGCCAGATTCTCGAGGAGGGGATCACGGAGGCCGGCAGCATGTCGAGCTTCATCGCGGCCGGCACGGCCTACGCCAGCCACGGCGTGCCGATGATCCCGATCTTCATCTACTACTCGATGTTCGGCTTCCAGCGGATCGGGGACCTGATCTGGGCCGCCTGCGACTGCCGGGCCAAGGGCTTCCTGCTCGGTGGCACGGCCGGCCGCACCACGCTCAACGGCGAGGGGCTCCAGCACCAGGACGGCCACAGCCATCTCTTTGCGATGGCCTATCCGACGGTGCGGGCCTACGACCCGGCCTTCGTCTACGAGTCGACGGTGATCATGCTCGACGGACTCGAGCGGATGTATGGCAAGGGCGAAGACTGGATCTACTACATCACGGTCTACAACGAAAACTACGAGATGCCCCCGATGCCCCCCGGCTGCGAAGAGGGCATCCTCAAGGGGATGTATCGGCTCAAGGACGTGGCCGCGAAGCGGGAACCCGGCGCGGCGATCCCGCCGGTGCATCTGCTCGGTTCGGGCGCCATTCTCCGGGAGGTGATCCGGGCGGCCGATCTGCTGGCCGAGCACTGGGGCATCCCGTCGACCGTCTGGAGCGTCACCAGCTGGAAGGAACTCCGGCGGGAGGCCCAGGAGTGCCGCCGCTGGAACATGCTCCATCCGGAGGCCGAGGCCCGCCAGAGTTATCTGGAAGGGCTCGTGGGCGAGGGTGAAGGCGTGTTCGTGGCGGCGAGCGACCATGTGCGGGCCGTTCCCGAGCAACTCGATCCCTGGATTCCCGGTGGGCTGTTCGCGATGGGCACCGACGGCTTCGGCCGCAGCGAGAGCCGCGGCACGCTGCGGCGACACTTCGAGGTCGATGCGGAGTGCATCGCCATCGGCACCCTCTGGCGGCTGGCCAAGGCCGGGGCGATCGGGAGCCACCTCGTCGCCGAAGCGATCGCCCGCCTCGGCGTCGACCCTGACAAGATCGATGCGGCCCTCGCCTGAGCGACTCTTCCTGCCGGCATGAGCGTGCCGGCTATGATTCTCCAACCGTTATCCACCCCCAGCGGACACCCATGGCAACCGAGTTCAAGCTTCCCGACCTTGGAGAGAACATCGCCTCCGGAGACGTAGTGACCGTCTTTGTGTCCGAGGGCGATGTGGTGAAGCCCGGGCAGGCCCTGCTGGAGGTGGAGACCGACAAGGCCGTGATCGAGGTGCCCTGTCCCCCGGGCGGCCTGATCGAGAAGGTGCTCGTCAAAAAGGGCGACACGGTGAAGGTGGGACAGTCGCTCGTGGTTCTCGGTTCGGGCGACGGTGCCGCGGCTGCGAAGCCAGCTCCCTCGAAGTCCGTTGCAGCCAAGGCAGATTCGGCCAAGCCAGCGCCGGCCCCGGCAGCAGCACCAGCGGCCGTCGCCGACCATCCCCGGCCAGCCGCTCCTGCGGCCGTCGAGCCGGAACCCGAGCCGGTCGCGGCCGTGGCGGCAACCGCCACCGTGGAGCCTGCTGGCCCGGCGGTCCGCCGGCTGGCCCGGGAACTCGGAGTCGATCTTGCCCGGGTGCAGGGCTCCGGCCCCTCTGGCCGGATCGTGCGGGAAGACGTGATTGCGGCCGTGCGGACGGCGAGCGCGGGCGCGGCGTCGCAGCCCCGGCGGGCGGCGGCCGGCACCGAGCGGGATGACTGGGGGCCGATCCGTCGCGAGCAAATGTCGCGGATGCGGAAGACGATCGCGGCCAACATGGTGCGGAGCGTCTCCACGATCCCGCACCTCACCAACTTCGACGACGCCGACGTGACCGAGCTCGAGCGGCTGCGGAAGGAGAGCGCCGCGGAATACGCCAAGAGCAACCTCAAGCTCACGGCGCTGTCGTTCGTGATCAAGGCGGTCAGCCTCTCGCTTCGGCAGCATCCGGCCGTGAACGCCACGATCGATCCCGAAAAGGGCGAGATCGTCTACAAGGACTACGTGAACATCGGGCTGGCCGTGGACACGCCGCGGGGCTTGGTGGTGCCAGTGCTGCGGGATTGCGACCAGCTCTCGATCCCGCAGATCGCCCAGGCGATCACCGACACGGCGGAGAAGGCGAAGAACGCCCAGTACGCAGTCGAGGATCTTCGCGGGGGCACCTTCACGATCAGCAATCTCGGCGCGGTGGGTGGAGCCTATTCCACTCCGATCATCAACTGGCCGGAGGTGGCGATCCTCCTCCTCGGCCGGTCGCGGAAGATGCCCGTCGTGCACGAGGATCGCGTGGAACCCCGGCTGATGATGCCGCTTTCCTTCTCCTACGATCACCGGCTGATCGACGGGGCGATGGCGGCCCGATTCCTCAACGAGGTGATCGGCTATCTCGAGAGCCCCGGCCGGTTGCTGCTGGCCCGCTAAGGGCTTCCCTGGAAGGACACCGTGACACCCACCGAGAGCATCGACTCCACAGGCACCGCAAGCCTGGCGTTTCTCGAGGAACTCTACGACCGGTATCAGCAGGATCCCGCGAGCGTGCCGCCCGACTGGCAGGCATACTTCGCCTCCTGGTCGGAAGGAACTCCGCCACCTGCCGTCCCCGCGACTCCGGCTGTCAATGGCCGGGCAGATCATGCCGCAGTCGGCAACGGCCAGGTGTCCACGACAGTATCAGGACCACGGCTCGTCACGCCCGACGGGATCGCGACCGGCCAGGCGGTGGCGCTCGCCAACGGCGAGGTGCGGCTGCCCGAGGCACCTGCTGGGGAGGCGATGCCGCTGCCGCTCCCGGTGGCTACGGGCACGGCCGGTGAGGAGCGAGTGGCCTTCCTTCAGGACCGCGTCGACCAGCTCGTGCGGGCCTACCGGGTGCGGGGCCATCTGATGGCTGAGATCGATCCGCTCGGCCGCCCGCGGCCAGGGCTGCCCGAGCTCGATCCGGCCTTCTACCACCTGACCGAAGAAGACATGGATCGGTCGTTCTCGACCGACACGATCGAGGGGCCGCAGTCGATGTCGCTGCGGCAGATCATCAAGCGGCTGCGAAACACCTACTGCCGATCGATCGGCGTGCAGTTCATGCACATGGACGATCTCCGCGTGCGGCAGTGGCTGCAGGTGCGGATGGAGGGCTGTGAGAACCGGATCCAGCTCGACCGCCGGCAGCAGTTGCGGATCTACCGCCAGATGACCACCGCGGCGGTCTTCGAGGAGTTCATCCAGAAGCGGTTCCTGGGGGCGAAGAGCTTCTCGCTCGAGGGCTCGGAGAGCCTGATCCCGCTGTTGGAGATGGCGATCGAGCGGGCCGCCGGCCAGGAGATTCACGACGTGGTGATGGCGATGGCCCACCGCGGCCGGCTCAACGTGCTGGCGAACATCATGGGGAAGAACCCGCAGCGGATCTTCCGCGAATTCGCCGACATGGATCCGGAGCTCCATGTGGGCCGGGGCGACGTGAAGTATCACCTCGGCCATTCCACCGACTACAAGGCCGCCAACGGCCGGAGCGTGCATCTCACGCTCTGCTTCAATCCCAGCCATCTGGAATACGTCAATCCGGTAGCCCTCGGGCGGATGCGGGCCCGGCAGGATCGCTCCGGCGACCGGGCCCGGCACCATGGGATGGTGATCCAGGTGCACGGTGACGCGGCCTTTGCCGGCGAAGGCATCATCCAGGAGACGCTCAACCTCTCAGAGCTCGACGCCTACCGGGTGGGCGGCACGCTCCATGTGATCGTCAACAACCAGATCGGCTTCACCACCGGCCCCGCGGAGTCGCGATCCTGCACCTACGCCACCGATGTGGCCAAGATGCTTCAGATCCCGATCTTCCACGTCAACGGTGAGGATCCTGAAGCCGTGGCCCAGGTGGTGAGCCTGGCGATGGACTTCCGGCGCGAGTTCCAGCGGGACGTCGTCATCGACATGTACTGCTTCCGTCGGCGGGGGCACAACGAGGCCGACGAGCCGGCCTTCACGCAGCCCGCGCTCTATCGCGTGATCGAGCGGCGGCCGAGCGTCCACGAGAGCTACCTCGAACGGCTGCTGAAGATGGGCGAGGTGACCGCCGAGGAGGCCAAGTCGATCGTCGAGCAGCAGCAGGCGAAGTTTGCCGCGGACCTTACCGTGGCCAAGAGCGAAGACTACGTCCATCAGAGCGACATCGGCGGGGTCTGGGCCTTCTACATCGGCGGGCGGGAGCGGGAGGCGGCCGACGTCGAGACCGGCGTGCGGCGGGAGATGCTCGTCGATTTGCTGGAGCGGCTGGTGAGGCTGCCGGACGGGTTTCGGCCCCATGCGAAGATCGCGAAGTTTCTCGAAGGGCGGCGGCAGATGGCCCGCGGCGAGGCGCCGCTCGACTGGTCGGCGGCCGAGGCGCTGGCGCTGGCGAGCCTCGCCACCCAGGGACTCCGCGTGAGGCTCACTGGCCAGGACAGCCAGCGGGGCACCTTCAGCCACCGGCACGCCGTGATTCACGACGCGGTCACCGACGAAACCTGGTGTTCCCTCGAGCACCTCTCGCCCGACCAGGCGCCAGTCGAGATCTCCAACAG
>JBJOHE010000069.1:0-2917 GCA_046047895.1 Planctomycetota bacterium
TCGTTTTTCACCAGGCCAGAGGATGCCAGACACGATGACCAGCGAACGCGGTTCCGGCGCCGGCGGGCTTCCGCTGGGGGAGGGGCATGCCGAAGGCGGCCGCACCCGGAGGAGCGATCTCGACGCCCTGCGGGGCTTCGCCATGCTCTTGGGCATCGCGGTGCACGCGAGCGTGGCCTATTTCTCCTGCCCCTGGCCGGTGCAGGATCCGCGGCAGAGCGGGTGGCTGGCCCTCGGATTCGGGGTGGTCCACGGCTTTCGGATGCCGCTCTTTTTTCTGCTCAGCGGCTTCTTCACGATGCTCGTCCGCCAGCGGCGAGGCCTCCGTGAACTGCTCAGGCAACGGGCCCTCCGCATTCTCCTGCCGCTGGCGATTGCCTGCCTCACGATCCTCCCGCTCGACCGGGTCGTGATGGCCTGGACCATGGGAATCTCGCCCGGCAGCATCTTCGAGCCCCTGCCGATGCCGACTGACACAAATCCTCCTGAGCCCGGGCTACGGCAGCGGCCACTCGACTCGATCGCCGGGAGCTATCGCCGCTGGCTTGAGTCTCCGGTGCGGGTCGTTGACATCGGCGGTCATCGAGTTCAGGTTTTCACGACCGACGTCTTCGACCACCTCTGGTTTCTCTGGTACCTCTGCTGGCTGGTCGCCGCCTTCGCGGTCGCTGAGGTGATTGGGTTTGGCCCCACAGGGCCGAATCGGTGGTGGCTCGTGCCGGCGAGCTGTCTGCCCTATGTCGGCATGCAGACCTATTTCGGCCCCGAAACCGCCCTCGGGCTCCTGCCGGCTCCCCATCTGCTGCTCTATTACGGCTGCTTCTTCTGGTTCGGAGCGGCCAGCTATGCCGCCGATGGGCCAGGCACCTTGCTCGGCCGCCGCTGGCCGTTTGTTTTGCCGCTCTCGCTTCTCGTGATCCTTCCGGCGGGGCTGGCCACGATGGGCGACCGGGCGTTGGCCTCGACGCTTCAGCCGGCCTACGCCTGGGGCATGTCGCTGGGGCTCATCGGCCTGTTTCACCGCTTCTGCTCGCGGCCGAGCGACAGGGTCCGCTGGCTCTCCGACGCCTCCTACTGGATGTATCTCATTCATCTGCCGGTGGTCATCGTTTTCCAGGCTCTGCTACGCGGCCTGCCCTGGCCGGCCGGTTGGAAGTTTCTCGCGGCGTTGACGGCGACCGTCGTGGTGTCGCTCGTCAGCTACCAGTGGTGCGTGCGATATACGCTGATCGGCCGCGTGCTCAACGGGCCGCGGAGTCCGCGAGGATCCACCGGCTGACTCGGGAGGGCTTTCCCGCGCTGAGTTGTGGGAGCGAAACGCAAGGGTTCATGGTTCGCGTGGGATCGAACCGAGATCCTCAGGTCAGCGGTGCAGATTCGAGTTGGAGCACCACCGGCCGCGACGTCCGCAGGGTCACGCGGGGCTCGGGCAGGATCGGCCCAGAGTCGGCGAGCCTCACCCGGAAGCGTGACAGCAGCGTGCCGACGATGATCTGCGACTCGATCAGGGCGAAGTTGTTGCCCAGGCAGATCCGGGGGCCGGCGCTGAACGGCAGGTAGGCGAAGCTGTTGGGTGGCTTGCGACCCGCCTCGAACCGCTCCGGACGGAATTCCTCAGGATCGTTCCAGAGGTCCGGCAGGCGATGGAGCGCGTACGGGCAGAAGATCACGAGGTCACCGGCTCTCACGGGCGTGCCCGCGAGGTCGTCGGGCCCGATCGCCCGCCGGTCGAACATCCAGACCGGCGGATAGAGCCGCAGCGTCTCGAGGATCACGGCCTTGAGCCGGGGGAGGGCGGGCAGGTCGTCGACGGTAGGGGGGCGGCCGCCGGTGGCGGCGGTGAGTTCTGCGCGGAGCCCTTCCTGCTCGGCGGGATGCCGATCGAGCAGCACCCACAGCCAGGAGAGGGCGTTGGCGGTGGTTTCGTGGCCCGCGATCATCATGGTCATGACCTCGTCGCGGAGCTGGGCATCGCTCATCGACTCTCCGGTCTCTTCGTCGCGGGCCGCCATCAGGATCGTGAGCAGGTCGCGGGCGGCACCCGGGGCCTGGCAATCCGCGGACAGCCGTTGTCGCTTGGTGGCGATCAGGCGCTCCACGATCGCGTCGAGGGCCCCCAGGGCGGGCCGCAGCCGCCGGTTGTTGGCCGTGGGCAGCCAGAGAGGCGGCCGCAGAGGCGCCGAAACCCGGGCCGCGAGGCAGGAGAGGATCGTGGGGAACACCCTGTTGATCTCGGCCGCGCTCTCCGCGAGGTCGTCACCGAACAGGGCCTCGGCCACGATCCGCAAGGTGACGGTCATCATGTCGGTGCAGGCGTCGACCGGCTTGCCGGCCCGGGCCGCTTCCAGCCAGCGATCGGCACAGTCGGTGGCCAGCCGCGAGATGATCGGCCCGAATCGCTTCACACTCTCGCCCGAGAAGGCCGGCTGTGTGATCCGCCGCTGCCGCTTCCAAAATGCCCCGCCGCTCGTGAGCAGGCCGTTGCCGAGCACCACCCGCACCGCGTCGAAGGCGGGGGTGTGCTTGTCGTAGTTGGCGAGGTTGTCGAGCAGCACTCGCCGGACGACGGCGGGGTCGGAGACGAGGTGGGCCCGGGTCAGGCCGATCGCCAGCGGCACCACTCCCCCCTGCCGCGACCGGCGGCAGAATTCGCCGAGCGGGTCGTGGGCGAGTGGCCCGAGGTCGCCACCGATCGTATTCAGAAGCAAGCGACCGATGATTCCGGCCATGATCGATCCAGTATGCCAGTATGAAGTGTTGCAGTCCCGTCCAGCCGCGGAGCACAATCGCGTCCACAGGTTCCGGCGGCCGCGAGACCGCCCTAGCGTAGCCGAGGATCGCCTTACGGGATGACTGCTTCCAACGCCGCCGAGTCGCCACGAAAGCCGGGCAGATTCGAGGATTATCTGTCCGCCGA
>JBJOHE010000070.1:0-13562 GCA_046047895.1 Planctomycetota bacterium
CGGCGACGGCCGCTGAATCCTGGCCGGTCGTTACCGACCCGGCCGCCAGGATCCGCTGGATCAGCCCGACCATGCTGGCCATCGGCAGCGAGGGCCAGCAGCCGGAGTGGCAGGGCGTCGATGCGGAGACCGGCGAACGCCGGCCGCTGAGCCCGGAGGAGATTCCCGCCGAGGAGCCGCCGCCCCGCCGCGGACGTCGTCGCGGCGACGACACCGACCGCGACGAACGCAGACCGAGCGACGACGCCCCACCGCTGCCGCCGGCTGCGGCACCGCTGCCGGGCCCGCATCATTGGTCCCCTGCCCGAGACTTCCTCGTCGCCTGGGATGTCGAGCCGGCCGAGCCGCATCCGGTGCACCTCGTGGAGAGCAGCCCCCGCGATCGCCTCCAGCCCAAGCTCATCACGTTTGACTATCTCAAGCCCGGCGACCGGATCGAACGCCGCTGGCCACGGCTCTTCCGGGCCGACGGTGGCGAAGTGCCGCTGGACCGCAGCCTGTTTCCCAATCCCTGGTCGATCGACCAGGTTCGTTGGGCGGCGGACGGCCGGTCGTTCACCCTTCTTTACAACCAGCGGGGCCACCAGGTGCTCCGGTTGGTCTCGATCGACGCCGGCACAGGGGCCGCCCGCACGATCGTCGAGGAGACGTCGCCCACCTTCGTCGACTACGCCCACAAGACCTGGCTCCACTGGCTCTCCGACGACGAACTCCTGTGGATGAGCGAACGGGATGGCCACAACCATGTCTATGCCGTGGACGTGGCCACCGGCAGCCTCCGGCCCGTCACGGCCGGCCCCTGGATCGTGCGCAGCGTGGAGCACGTCGACGCTGAGCGGCGCACCCTCACGCTCCGGGTGATGGGGCTCGTGCCGGGCGAGGATCCTTACCACTTCCATTTTCTACGGGTGCCGATCGAAGGGGGCGAGCCCGTCCGCCTGACGCAGGGCGACGGCACCCACGAGCTTCGCTGGAGCCCCGACCGCCGCTGGTATGCCGACACCTGGTCACGGGTGGATCTCCCGCCGGTGCACGAACTGCGGCGGGCGAGCGATGGTGGTCTCGTCTGCGAGCTCGGCCGGGCCGATGCAACGAGCCTCGTCGCCGCAGGCTGGACCTGGCCCGAGCGGTTTGTTGCCAAGGGCCGCGACGGCGCAACCGACATCTATGGCGTGATCTGGCAGCCCCGCGGCACCGCCGGCGACGCCAAGCCACGGCCAGTCGTCGAGAGCATCTACGCCGGCCCGCACGACTTCCATGTGCCCAAGTCGTTCGCGGTGAATCATCGCCAGCGAATGATGGCCGACGAAGGCTTCGTGGTCGTGGCGATCGACGGGATGGGTACCAACTGGCGGGGCAAGGCCTTTCACGATGTTTGCTGGAAGAACCTCAAAGACTCTGGGCTGCCCGACCGGATCGCCTGGATCGAGGCGGCCGCTGCCGAGCGGCCCTCGATGGATCTTGATCGCGTGGGCATCTACGGGGGCAGCGCGGGCGGCCAGAGCGCGATGCGGGCGGTGCTCGACTTCCCCGGGTTCTACAAGGTGGCCGTGGCCGACTGCGGCTGCCACGACAACCGGATGGACAAGATCTGGTGGAATGAACTCTGGATGGGCTGGCCGGTCGACGAGGCCTACGAGCGAAACTCGAACATGGTCGACGCCCACAGGCTCGGCGGCGAACTAATGCTGATCGTGGGCGAACTCGACCAGAACGTCGATCCGGCGAGCACGCTCCAGGTATCGGCGGCCCTGGTGCGGGCAGGCAAGGACCACGAACTCGTCGTGATCCCGGGTGCCGGCCACGGCGCCGCCGAAACCCCCTACGGCTCCCGCAAGCGGGCGGCGTTCCTCCGCCGCCACCTGCTTGGGGAGTGAGCCATTCACGGTTCCGGAAGGCCCGAAGAGCAACAGGCCCGACAGACAACAGGGCCGTGAAAAAGACCCCGACGCGTTGAGGGACTCCGCATGGACACGTAGCCCGCCCTCGACTCGGTCAGACGTCCATGCGGTTGGCGGCAACTCGCCGCCGCCGCCACATGATGCCGCCGGCCACCGCCGCCAAGGCCACTGTCATTGACAAGGGCTCGGGCACCGCCGTCAGTACGACCGAATCACTGCGATAGTCGATCGTGTAGTCACCGAACACCGTGCCCTGGGGAGCGTTCACAAACGCGGCGTTACCGGTGTAGGACCCAATCCCCGTGATGAGCGGCACCTCGCTGAGGCCGGTCGGCAGATTGACGATCCCCAGGCTTGCGTTGTCCAACAGCAGCTGCCCGTTGCTCAAGGCAAGCGGACTGATTCCACCGCCTGAGCCATCAAAGTTCACATTCCCCTTCGACCGCACCACGAGACCCTGGGACGTGAAATTCACGCTGGGACCGGACACGTTGAGATCCGATCGGATCGCGGCGGGAAAGCCTGCCGAACCGTCCGAGAGAAGCACGAGCCCGGTGTTCCAGACCGCGGCGCCGCTCAGGTTCACCGTCGCCGTCGGACTCTGAAACCAGCCAACCTGCACACCCGCACCATTGAACGTGCCACCAGACTGATCCCAGAGGGCCGTGCCGTCGAGTCCGACGACCGTATCTCCGGCGGGCTTGTTGACGGTGCCCCCGGTCATGGTGAACACGCCACTATTGCTGCCGCCGCGGCCGATCTGGAAGCCGTCGGTTCCGTCGTTGATCTGAAGCGTGCCTGCCGACAGCGTGTAACTCGACTGGGCAGGACCAAACTCGCCGACCCACAGCCCGTTATCAGGGCCCACGCCATTCGTGATCGTAAACGTGCCCCCCGACTGGGAGGCCGCACCGCCGTTGCTGAGGCGGAAGGAGTCGGCGGATTGATCGGTTGAGATGCTCACGGCGGGCAGCGCGGCATTGTTGGCGACGGCCAGGTCTGCCGGCCCGGGTACCCCATCAGGATCCCAGTTGGTCGTGGTGCCCCAGTTCACGTCACCAGCCCCCGCGCCATTGTCCCAGAAGTACAGGGCGGCTTCCGCCGAGAGGAGCTGAAAGGCGAGGGCCGTGACCAGCGACGCCCGAATGAACAGGTGTGTCTTCATCGAACTCATGCTCCGAGAAAAAAGATTGTGCGGAAACGCCGATGGGCACTGGATTCGCGACGAGCAAACCCCCCTCTTAAACGCAAATTAAATGTAAGCACGCAAGTTGTCAATAGCCGGCCAAACAAATTGCAAAACCGCTCAAAACGACGGAAAAAGTCCGCCTTTCGCTGCGATTCCGGTCATTGACCATGTGAAGCGGCTGATGGCAACCGCTCCCCCTTCGCAACGGGCCAGACCGACTCGAGATGCCAGGCTTCGATGCGATCGAACGAGCCATCGCCGGTGGCAAAGGGCTCGACCGTCGTCCCTTCCCCACGAGGAAAGATGAGGTCGGAAATGCACACGGTGCCATCGCCAGCAAACACCTCGATGGAACTGGTATCGAGAACGACCCGGACCGTCACCCTGCCATCGTCCAGCGGCATGGCCACGGCATGCCGTCCGGCAAACCGGGGGTGGAAGTCGACAATCCCCGAGGACGTCCGGTCGACGAAGAGCGTGCCGGTCTCCGTCGAGTAGCCGACGGTCGTCCGGTCGCCTTCGGAGGAGATGAAGTGTAATCCCGCCGTTCCCCTCGCTCCCGGCCTGAAGCAGGCCTCGAGGTCGAGCGACTCCGCCGGCTTCAACTCCCGCCGGAGCCGCTCGGCGGCAGCCTGCGGCGTCGCTTCGTCCGCCAGCAAAAAATGTTCGCCCTGACGGAGAGCCCGCAGCGCGTCGAGTTCCTGAACCGGCCGCTGTGCGAGCCGGAGCCCGCCGGAGGTTTTCCGCAGCGACAGGCTGCGGGGAATCGACATCGCCGATCGCCACGGGAAGGTCGGGACGCTATGGGTTTCCCAATTGTTCATCCACCCGATCCAAATCGTCCGGCCATCGGTCGGGGGAATGCCCGAAAAGGTGACGGGAGCATAAAAGTCCCGTCCGTGGTCCACCCACTGCGAGCTGCCGGCGGGGTCGTCAGGCACGAACCGCTTGCCGTCAAAGGTTCCGATGAAATACTCGCCCCCGGAGCCTCCCGCGACGGCCCCGTCGCCGACGTCCACTTCGAGGACCCAGCGGGATTCGCCCGGAGCCCCTTCGATGGGAAGTTCAAACAGGTCCGGGCATTCCCAGTTCGGCTTCTCGGCCGCTCCCGCCGGCCCAAACTCGGAAAGGAGTTCCCAGTCCTTCAGATTCGCTGAGCCGTAAAACTGCAGCCGCTTCTGCACGGCCAGCGAGACGACCATCACCCAGCGGTCGGTCCCGGCGTGCCAGAACACCTTGGGATCCCGAAAGTCGGCCTCCCCGAGGTCGAGGACCGGATTGCCCGCGTACCGGGTCCAGCTGCGGCCCCGATCGGTGCTGAATGCGAGGTCCTGGGTCTGCCTTCCATGACCGTGGGTCGTAAACACCGCAACCAGCGGGGGAGCACCTTCGCTGCCGAATCCGCTCGAGTTTTTCTGGTCCACCACGACGCACCCCGAAAAACACATCGAGCCATACTCCTCGTGGAGAGCGATCGGCAGATGCTTCCAGTGCATGAGATCCGTGCTGACGGCGTGCCCCCAGCTCATGTGCCCCCAGTCGTTGCCGTGGGGGTTGTGCTGGTAGAAGAGGTGGTATTCGCCCTCGAAGAAGACGAGTCCGTTGGGGTCGTTCATCCAGTTCATTTCGGGACTGAAATGAACCTGTGGCCGCCACCGCTCCCGGTAGTAGCCGTTGGAGCGACGGTAGTCCTCGAGCCGCATCGGCCGCGGTGGGGGATCGTCGCTGAGGAGCACCTGGTCGACGAGCACATGCCCCCAGCCGCCGCGGGCTTCGTCCACCACCCGCACGCGTGCCGAGCGGCCCTGCAGCTCTCGCACGTCCCACCCTTCTTCTCGGAGCTGCTCCGAGTCCTGCCCTCGTGCCTCCCGAACGGGCTTTCCGTCGACGAGCAACTGCACTCCAACCGCATCGCCACTGCCGCCGCCGACCAAAAACCGCAGCCATTCTCGATCGATGACGAAGGGGGGCGACTGCAGCACGCCCGTCGCGTCATCACCGCCGTGAAACGAATTCGCCAGCCGCAAGCCGGCGTGGCCGCTCACCTCATGCTGCCCGGCCAGTCCGCCGGCGACCGGTCCGCTCCCGAACGCCCCGCCGTCGCATTCCCAGTCTCCAAAGCCGGCCGATTCGAAGTCGGCGATGATCCGGTCGGCTCCGCGGACGGCAGTGACCGCGAGCCCGACCGCCATGCCCAGGATCAGCCGGCGGGCGATGGATCGCGACCGTCCTTCGGGGGAGCGGCCGTCGCCTCGCGGCTCAGGCTCCGGCAGCATCGCCAACCATCCGTTCTGACCCATCGACCGTCTCCTGGTGGGGTGGCAGCGTGCCTCCGAGCCGAAACTCATCGGGAAGCTCCGGGGTCGCCCCCGCTCGGCTGCAGACAAAGGCGGCCACGCTGGCGGCTCGGTCACCCGCCATCTCGAGCGAGAGGCCGCGCAGCATTCCGGCGACCAGCGTGGCAGTGAAGGCGTCTCCGGCACCGACGGTGTCGACCAATACCGCCGGCTTGGCGAGGACCCGAACGACCTCGTCGGCGGTCACCAGCAGGGCGCCGTCGGCCCCCATCGTGCACACGACGAGACCGAGCGAACACTGATCGATAAGCCGGCTCATCGAGTCTGACGCGTGCCCATTGATGCCGGCGGCCTCCAGCACGCTCGGCAATTCGTGTTCGTTGAGCTTGACCACGGTCGCAAGCTCGAGGGAGTCCCGGATGCACTCCGCCGAGTGGAAGTTCTGCCGGAGGTTGACATCGAAAACCCGCATCGCCTCGGGCGGCACCTCCAGGAGAAACCTGCGGATGGTGGCTCGGGCCCAGGGAGCCCGCTGCCCGAGGGTTCCAAAGCAGACGGCGGCAGTCCGCCGGGCGAGCGAGTGGAGGGCTGGGCTCCACTCGAGCGCATCCCAGGCCGCCTCGGGGCCGATCGCATACCGCGGCTGACCAGCCTCGTCGACCTCGACGTCCACGCGGCCGGTCGGCCGGTTTGGATCGATCTGGATGCCGTCGACCCGGACACCTCGGCGGGCGAGCCAGGCGAGCGCCTCCCGGCCGAGATCGTCGGCCCCCAGGCGGGACACGACGGCGGCTTCGGCCCCGAGTGCGGTCGCATGGCAGGCGAAGTTCGCCGGCGCCCCTCCCAGCCGACACCCGCTGGGGAGCATGTCCCAGAGCAACTCGCCGATCCCGACGATGACCTCGGCCGTTGACTGTTCGCGTGTGCTCATGATGCCCTGCTGGTCGTGGCGGCGGAGGCCTGGTTCGGCCTCGCCACCTGGGTCACTGTGCAGCTGCCGTATCGCCACCATCAGCCGTGCTCCCGGCACGCCAGATGCCGAGATCGACGGTCTCTGAAACGAATCCGACCGACCCGTCACAACGGGCCGCATTGACTCCGCCGGAATGGTAGCTCCGCGCGGCGATATGCATGTTGGGCGGAAACGGCGCGGAGTTTGGCGGTCGCGACGAAAGCCCGACCTCGCACCGGATGCCCGCCTCGGTCATCTGGGGGCAGTGTTCGTCCACCCGATCGGCCGTCGCCGAGTTGGGACCCGTGAAGGCGACGAAACCCTGCCCGCCCCGGCCGAGATAGACATCCCCGAGCGAACAAAAGCGGTCTGTGTCCTTGGCCTTGATCGTCTCCGAGAGCAGATAGGTCTGGCTCGTGCCGTCCTTGATCTGGCTGAGCTTCTGCCCGTCTTTAAACGTGAAGGGCGCCCCGCCGAACGTCACGCCGTCCCTGTTCGCCTGCTGGGATGTGCTGGTGTTTCCCCAGTTCGCAACCAGGTTGTGTCGGAACCGGCAGAACAGCACGTTCGTGGGCTCGGACAGGACCTGCGACGCCGTGTCGGAAGGGCAGTCGTACGTGGCCACGTAGGTCTTGCGGGCGGTGACATGACGATTCGGGTCGCCCGGCACGAGGTTGTAGGGCGACGTCGAGTAGTCAAACAGGTCGGCGAGGGTCTTCTGCTCCATGTACGGCAGGACGTAGTGGGCCCAGGTGTAGTCGTCGTACCAGGTCCCGTTCACCTTCACCCGCGCCACCCCCCCCGGCTCGTTGAAGGTGCCGGGCGGCAGCCGCTTCTTGGCCGACTCATGGTTGAGCGCCGCCAGGGCCGTCTGCCGCAGATTGTTGCTGCACTGCGACCGCCTCGCGGCCTCACGGGCGCTCTGGATGGCTGGCAGCAACAGGCCGATCAGCGTTGCGATGATCGCGATCACGACCAGCAATTCGACGAGCGTAAAACCGCGGCGACACCGCCGAGCCGAAAAGATTGGGTATGCAGACATGGGTGACTCCCGCCTCTCAGAGGGCCTCTGACACGCCGAGCTTCGCTTCGATGACTTCCAGGGGAACGCCCCGGGTCTCCGGCACCGCGGCAAGCACCCAGACCAACTGGAGCACCATCATCGCCGCAAATAAACCGAAGATTGCTGCCGGGGGCACGCTGCTGACGATCGCCGGAAAGGCAAGCGTCAGCCCGGCCGCGAAGATCCAGTGGGTGGAGCTGCCGAGCGCCTGGCCCTGGGCGCGATACCGGGTCGGGAAGATCTCCGAAATGAAGACCCAGATCACGGCCCCCTGGCCGATGGCGTGGGCGGCGATGAAGGCAAACACGCACGGCGGCACCAAGGCCTCGCGGCCGCTGGCAAACGCCCAGGAGCAGAGGCCGAGGGAAACGACGTAGCCGATCGAGCCGACGATCAAAAGCGTCCGGCGACCGACGCGATCGATCAACCAGAGCCCCACGAAGGTGAACACCAGATTGGTCACACCGATGCCGATCGACTGGAGCAGGGCCGCATGCTCGCCCAGGCCGGCCATTTGAAAGATCCGAGGAGCGAAATACAGGATCGCGTTGATGCCCGAGAGCTGATTGAACATCGCGATCAAGACGGCCATGCTGATCGGCCAGAGCATCCGCCGCGACCAGAACGACGTGAGGGCTTCGCGATCCCGCGCCGCGGTCGACGAAATCCGCTCGGCCAGCTCATCGACTTCCGCCGGAGTGAACTCGGGATTCAACAGGGCGAGCGTGGCTCGGCCGCGGGCCGGATCGCCGCCCCTGGAAAACAGCCAGCGCGGACTCTCCGGAAGCCCGGGAGCCAGAATGGTATAGAGCGCCGCCGGCAAGGCCTCGACGCCCAGCATCCAACGCCAGGCGTTTTCCCCGACCTGGCTGATGACCGTGTTCGAGACGAAGGCCACGAGGATGCCGAACACGATATTGAACTGAAACAGCCCGGCCAGGCGGCCGCGGCTGCCCGGCGGCGAGATCTCCGAAATGTAGAGCGGAGCCGCAACGGTCGAGACCCCCACTCCCACTCCGCCGATGAAGCGGGCGATGACAAACGACGTCGGGCCGGTCGCGAGCCCCGACCAGATCGCCGACACGAAATAGAGGACGCCAACGGTAAGCAGCGTCGAACGCCGCCCGATGGCGTCTGTCGGCCAGCTCCCGATCAACGCTCCGAATACCGTGCCCCAGAGGGCGGAACTCATCGCGATCCCGTGAACCACCGGGCTGAGGCCCCAGAGTTCTTGGATCTGCTGCTCCGCACCCGAGACGACCACCGTGTCGAAGCCGAACAAGAAGCCCGACAAAGACGCCGTCAGGGACCACAAGAAAACTTTGAAATCGATCACGGAAATGCGACCTCACGTCCCCGCACAACGACCCATGAGATTCAAATGATAAACAAAGGATAATGATATGTCAATGAATGCCGTGTGGGCGTAGAAAAACGGGCTGCATTTCGCGGTTTCCCACGCTGGCGGCGATGACACTCTGCCCCACCAACAACTATGCTGTGGGACCCTGTGCGTCGCGGCTGCTCCGTCTGCCCGCGGCGAGCCCCCGCCGACACCCATTTCCACTTATGGCCGCGACCAAACACGAGCGGATCCTGCTGGCCGTCCGCCGCAAACTCGAGTCCGGGGAGTTTCGCCCCGGGCAACGAATGCCAACCGACCTCGAGTTTGTCAAAGAGTTTAAGGCATCGCGACCGACCGTCGCGAAGGCGCTCCAGGACCTTGAACGGGAGGGGCTGATCGACCGGCGGCCGGGAGCCGGCACGTTCGTCCGAGCCCGGGCCACGAAGCAGCGACGGTTCGGACTGCTGATCCCCGGCCTGGGAGTGACCGAGATCTTCAGCCCGATCTGTGCGGCCATCGCCCGTGCCGCGGCCTCCCAGGGCCATTCGGTGGTCTGGGGAGCGGAAGCCGGTTCGCCGGCTGGCGAACCGAAAGATCGGCCTGAAGACCGCGGAAAACTGGCCCTCGAACTGGCCCGTCGGCTCATCACCGACCAGGTGGGCGGCGTATTCTTCGCCCCGCTGGAACTGGCCGACGACAAAGACCAGGTCAACGCCCAAATTGCCACGCTCTTTCGCGACGCGGGCGTTCCGGTGGTACTCGTCGATCGCGACTACACCATCTATCCGGAGCGGAGCGAGTTCGACCTCGTCGGCGTTGATAATCGCCGAATCGGCTACATGCTCGCCCGGCACATGCTTGACCAGGGCGCCGAGCACCCGGTGTTCATCAGTCGCCCCAATTCGGCCCCGACGATCGAAGCCCGTTTTGCTGGGTTTTGCGAGGCGCTCGTGCTCGCCGGACAGTCTGTCTGCCAAACGCTGCATCAAACCTGGGGAGGCGGGAATCCCGAGGGACTCGCTGCGATCCTCAAGGCATCCTCGGCCGATGCCCTCGTCTGCGGCAATGACTCCACCGCCGCGGAGGTGCTTCACGCCCTCGACTCCCTGGGCAAAGCCTGCCCTGAAGAAATGCTGGTGGCCGGGGTCGACGACGTTCGCTTTTCCCGCCTTTTCCGGGTCCCGCTGACCACCGTCCGGCAGCCCTGCGCGGCCATCGGCCAAGTGGCCCTGAGGCTGATGCTCGACCGCATAGGCGACCCGGAATTACCCGTGCGGGATGTCCTCCTCCTGGCCGAACTGGTTCCCCGAGCGTCGACAAACCGTCGCTAAAGTCCGCCCAACGCCAGCGCCGCCCTCACCTGGCCCAGAGGCCCTCGCCTGGAGCCGTTTCCGTCCGGGGGCCGCATTGAGCCGCGAACACCCGTTCGCCCAGGGCCTTGGCCAGCGCCCAAATGTCATTACATCCACTTGACGTTTGCGGCCGCTTTGCTTATGATGTTTTTGTGATGAGGAGGGGCGCGGCTGGCAGGTTCCCAAGGTCGCGAGCGACGCACTTTCCAGCCCAACTGTTTCCACGAAAAAGGATCGCACCGATGCCGCAGCTAAGAATGGTCGTGTTGGCCGCCTGCATGGTCCTGGCGACCGCAATGAGCGGGGAAGCCCAGGTCATCGACTACTGGGGACTGGGAAGCGACCCGGCTGCCTGGAACGACCCGTTCAACTGGGTGCTGCGAGGCGGCGGATTCCAGGTGCCGCAGCCCGAGGACCTGGTGGTGCTCGGCGACACCAACAACAACGGCGGCGCGATCAACATCAACCTCTTGATTTCCTCCGACGTCGCGGTCGACTCGCTTCGCACGGGCGCCTTGGGGGCGGCCGGCACGAACCAGACGACCGTCACCCAGTCGGCAGGCATCCTCACGATCGGGGGAGACACGCAAAACCCGGACATTCCAGACGGAGACATCGGCCTGTGGCTCGGCGAGTTTGGTGAGACGAATCCATCGACGTACTCCCTCACCGGCGGCAGCATCGTGGTGACCGACCCGGGCGAATCGTTCCAGGTCGGCCGCGGCACGCCGGCCACTTTCACGATGGAATCGGGCACCTCGGTCACGATCGCGGGGGTGGCCTCGGTCGGAAAGTTCGGGCCGTTCGGGAATGGGTCGTTCATCATGAACGGGGGCACGTTCCGCACCAATGCGATCGGCGAGGATGCGTTTTTCGTGGGCCAGAACGGTGCTCCTGGAGCGGTCACCATGACCGACGGAACGGTGCTCGTCGGCGCCGACGGGGTCGACGCCGCTGACAATCCCGTCACTCTCGGCGTCTTGCATGTCGGGCTCGACAGCACCGCCGTCTGGAATCAATCGGCCGGGCTGGTGCGAGCCGGCCGCGTCGAGGTGGGCCGGTTTCAGTCACCCACCGCCGACGTGACGCTCAGCGGTACCGCCACCTGGGATGTCGCCAACGCGATCGCCCTGTCGGGAAGCTCGGCAACCTTTCCCTCGGCGATCAGCTCGAGCCTGATGCTCGAGGGCAGCGGCCTCAGCGTCACCGCGGGCGGATTCCTCGGCGGGGCGAAGAGTACGCTCGCCTACGTCGCCGATGCGTCCGGCATCAGCACGCTCGTGCTGCGGGATCCCTCTGGCCTCTACCAGCTCGACAGCGGAGCGGAATTGTCGCTCGATTTCGGGAGCTGGATCGACGACGGTTCCAGCATCACCCTCGTGGACGCCGCCGGTGCCTGGACGGGCAACTTCCTCGGCCTTCCGGAAGGGACGCTGATCCCGGCCTTGAACCGGACAATCACCTACGCCGGAGGCGACGGGTTCGACATCATGCTCCTGGCGGCATCGAGCGATATCGTGTTCAACGTACCTTCCGGCACGCAGACGCAGGCCGAGGCAGGGTATCCGACGATCTCCACGGCCGACTCGGTCACGAAGACCGGGGCAGGAACGATCGTGTTCAACGCGGCGAACGCCTATACGGGGCCGACGACGGTCTCGGCTGGCACGCTCGAGGTGGCGAATTCTGACGCGCTCGGGGCTACGAACGTGACCGTAGATACCGGAGCCACGCTCGCGATCGCCGCCGGCACGACGATGAAGTCCCCGGCGGTGATCGTAGATGGCGGAACGCTCTCGGCCTCCACGGTCACGGTGGCCAGCGGCACCGGCATCACGTCGCTGGCCATCAACGCCGGCACGCTCGCGGGTTCGCCAGCGGTGACGGTCGGCAGCGGCGGCCAGATGGCACTCGCTCAGGATGTCCGAGTGACCGTAGCGGTCGGGTCGCTCTCCCTGGCGGAAACCTCAGGCGGCGGCCGGATCGACCTCGGCGCCGGCGAGGTGAACGTGGCAGCGGGCGGCATCTCGGCCGCCGACCTGCGGGCCGACATCATCGCAGGGCGGAATGGCGGCGGCTGGAACGGCGCGACGGGCATCACCTCGAGCACGGCGGCGGCGTCGGGTGGCACCCGGGCGGTGGGCTACGTCGTGGCTGGAGACGGTTCGGCAAAGGTGTCGTTCGCCGCTTCGGGCGACGTCGACCTCAGCGGTGCGGTCAACGTCTTTGACCTCGTCAGCATCAATAGTTCCGGCAAGTACGGGACCGGGGCGGCAAGCGTCTGGAACCAGGGCGACTTCACCTACGACGGCGTGACGAACGTTTTCGACCTCGTGAGCGTAAATACCGGTGGTGTCTACGGGCAGGGAAACTACTTCCCCGCCCCGGCTGCCGTCAGCAGCCTGACCGCGGTGCCCGAGCCCGGGCTATGGCCGGTGGTTGTCGGCTCCCTGGCTGCAGGGCTCGCGTTCAGGCGAGGTCGATCAAAGGACTGAGTCGTGCGAAACCATGCGAACACCGCGGCGGCTTGGCGGCGATGCCGCGAGCGACTTGGGCCGGCGGTGACATGGTTGGCAATCTTCGTCTGGTTTCGTTCCGGCCCGGCGGCGGGAGCGGAACCCTACCGTGGCGAACCCTATCGCCCCGGCTTCCATTTCTCGCCGGCGGTCAACTGGACCAACGAGCCGCACGGGCTCGTTTACGCCGACGGCCTCTACCATCTCTTTTTCCAGTGGAATCCGGCCGAGCCGGTCTTCGGCAATCAACACTGGGGCCACGCCGTCAGCCCCGACCTGCTCCGCTGGGAACAGAGGCCCGCCGCACTTGCTCCCCTGCCGCTCCCGGGCAGCCCCGCCTTTGGCTTCACCCCGACGGCCGCGATCTATCCTTTCTCCGGATCGGCGGTGATCGATGTCGGCAACACCAGCGGGCTGGGAGCCGGCTCGCATGATCCGCTGGTCTTGATCCACACCGGCTTCGACAGCACGACCGGCACCCAAGACCAGCGGCTGGCCGTCAGCAATGACGGCGGCATGACCTTCCGGCCCTTCGCCGGAAACCCCGTGCTCGAAGACCCGGTGAATCCCCTCGAAGCCAGGGATCCCCGAGTCTTCTGGCATGAGCCGGACTCCGCCTGGAAAATGGTGCTCGCCCACGGCGGACAAAACCGGCTCAGCATCTGGGAGTCGCCCGACCTCAAGAGCTGGTCGTTTCGCAGCAACTTCACCGACCCAGCCCTGGAATCGCTCGGCGTCACCGGCTGGGAAATGCCCGATCTGGTGAAGCTGCCTGTCGATGGCGACTCGGCGACCACGAGGTGGGTGATGCTCTGGACGTCAGCCCAGGGTGGCCCCGAGGGTAAGAACGGAGCGGCCTACGCGACGGGCATGTTCAACGGCGATGCCTTCATTCGATCGGAATCGGGAACGCCGCTCTGGGCCGACTACGGCGGGGATTTCGATGG
>JBJOHE010000071.1:0-25177 GCA_046047895.1 Planctomycetota bacterium
CTTCTTGTTCGCGCAACAGGCCCAACAGGATGTGTTCGGTGCCGACGTAGTTGTGGTTGAGGTTCCGCGCTTCTTCCATCGAGTATTCGATGACCTTCTTGGCCCGCGGAGTCTGCGGCAGCTTGCCCATCGTGACCATGTCCGGCCCGCTCGCCCCCTTCCTCCATGCCATGGCCGAGCAGGTTGAGCACCTCTTCGCGAACGTCTTCGAGCTTGAGGCCGAGGTTCATCAACACCTGGGCGGCCACCCCCTCCTGCTCGCGAAGCAGGCCCAGCAGGATGTGCTCGGTGCCCACATAGTTGTGGTTGAGGTTCCGGGCCTCCTCCATCGAATACTCGATCACCTTCTTGGCCCGGGGCGTCTGGGGCAGCTTGCCCATCGTCACCATGTCGGGGCCGCTCTGAACGAGCTTCTCGACCTCCATCCGGATTTTCCGCAGGTCGATGTCGAGGTTCTTGAGCACGTTGGCGGCGACGCCGCTGCCCTCCTTGATCAGGCCGAGGAGAACATGCTCGGTGCCGATGTACTCGTGGTTGAACCGCTGGGCCTCCTGGTTGGCCAGCTGCATCACCTTCCGGGCACGATCCGTGAATCGCTCGTACATGTCTCTCCCTTCCTGAGGGCCCTCTCCGCGAAGCCGCCGGCGGCCCCCGCGGAACCCGGCATGCCACAACGGCAGGCCTGGCCCAATGTTTTTCCGCGTGCAAACCGTACGCCAAACGCTGGGCGAATTGTAGGGCGGGCCTCGGGCCGCGTCTGGTGCCGGAGGCGGAACCCGGGCAAAACCGCCTTTCACCGAGGCTCAGGCGGCCTCGGCACGGCCATCTGACCCGGCGGAACCGCGGCCACGTTCGTCTGCCAGCGGCAGGGTGACGGGCTCGTCGGTCCGATCGGACTCCTGGGCGGGCCGGGGCTCGAGCCGGGCAAGCTCATCCCTGATCGCCCGCTGCCACCGCCCGCCGGCGTCGCTCTGGGCAAGTTGCTCCAAGGCTCGTCGAGCCTCGTCGATGCGGCCCGTCCGTCGCAGAAGCGTACCGAGCAGCAACTGGGCCTCGCCGTCGGTCGGGGCGAGGGCAAGAAGCTCTCGCAGCCGGGTCTCCGCCGCCACCCAGTCGCGGGCCAGGTAGGCCGCCCGGGCCCGCACAAACAGCGGATCGACCTCGGCCGGGGGCCGGCAGGACAGCGGCGGGGGGAAGGCGGCCACCGCCGACACGGTGCTCACCAGCCAGACGATCGAGGCCGCCGTCCACACCGCCAGGAGAAACGAGAGTTCGACGAGATCGGGCCAGATAAAGGTCGTCACGACGGCCACGTCGAGCGTGACCGCGAAGGCCACGGCCAGCACCAGGCCGGCGAAACTCCCCCGCAGCCACAGCCAGGGGAGGCCTGGCCAGATGAGCGTGAGATACCGGGCAGGTGCCATCAAACCTTCTCCGGGCCTCCGGCGGGCCGAAAGGGGCCCGAGACAGTAGGGATTCCTGCCGCGGCGGCCAAGAGCGTTCCGCAGCCCGTTGGCGGCGCTGGTACAAAGCCTGACATGCCCGCCGACCCAGCCTTCCAGGACTCCCAAGACCCTCTGCACGCCGCGGCCAGTTCGGCGGGGCCCAGCTTGCGACAACGGCTCGCCGACTGCAGGCTGTGCGTCTTGCTCGAGGCCCAGCCGAGCCCCGAGGCCTTTGAGCAGCTGCTTGGCTCCTTGCTGGAGGCCGGTGTGCGGCTGATTCAGCTGCGAGACAAGTCGGCGTCCGATGCCGTGATGCTCGACCGCGGCCGCCGGGCGATGGCGCTGGCGCACCGGATCGACGGCCGGAGCCCCGCGATCGTGCTGATCAACGACCGGGTCGCCGTGGCGGCGGCAGCGGGCGTCGACGGCGTGCACCTGGGCGCCGCCGACCTGCCCGTGGCCGAGGCCCGCCGCATCCTCGGTCCCGGGCGACTCATCGGTCGCACGGCCCACGATCTCGCCGAGGCCTGCGCCGCCCAGGCCGCCGGCGCCGACTGCCTCGGCATCGGCCCCTGCTATCCCTCCGCCACCAAGTCATTCGCGGAGCAGGCCCCGCGGGACTTCCTGCGGGACACGGCCGCCGGAATCCCACTGCCGTTGTTCGCGATCGGGGGAATCACTCCAGAACGGCTCCCGGAACTGGCGGCCCTCGGCATCCACCGCGTGGCCGTCGCCGCCGCCGTGACCGCGGCCCCTGACCCCGCCGCAGCCGCCCGCGAGTTTCTCGCCGCCCTCGCGTTGGCGACCCGCCCGCCGGATCACGAGCCGTCGAGTTCGGCCCGCAGGCTCTCCCAAGGAACTGGCCGCCAGGGCACCACCGCGGCGAATGACTCGGGAAACCCGCTCGGGCCGGCCTGACGACCCGCGAGGTCGGCTCGATCGATCGCCACGTCGACCACGTGTGTGAGCCGGTCGAGCCAGTCGGGCACTTCCACCCCCGACCCGCTGGCCACGCCTAAAAACGACCGAGCCTTGGCCTCGAGCGCCGCGGCCGCTCCCTCAGGCCTGCCTGAGATCAGCTCGCTGACGGCCGGCTCCACGAGCGATTCGAGTTCGTCCTGCTCGAGGGCCATCGTGAACGGCCGCCGCACCCGGTCCGAAATGCTCGCCAGCCGCACGCCCCAGGCGGCCTCGAGCGCCTCGAGCCGAGCGACGATGCCCTTGGCGGTGTCGACCGTCTCATCCTGCATCCGCTGCCGCCAGGCCGCGGCAGCCTCGGTCGCCCCCCGCCGCGCGAGCACCCGATGGGCCATGTTCACCGGCCGCAGGGTCCAGGCGATCCGGTCGTATTCCGCCTTGAGCCGGAGGTGATCGAGCAGGATATGGAGGAGTTCGCCGCGATCTGACTGGGTGGTTGTGGAATTCCAATCCCGGTATTCGGCATGGTTTTCAGCGATGCTCTCGAGCACGAGCCGGATGCGGGCGGCCGCCTGCCGAATCGGCAGCGCCCCCGACGCGAGGTCGGCCACCAGCCGCTCCGGCCGCGGACCAGTTTCGCCCTCGAGGAGCGGCTCGGCCGCTTCGCGTTCGACGAGCCGCTCGAGGTATTGCCGCACCCCGCCCCGCAGAATGCCCCGGAGCGAAGCCGGCCCCAGCAGCTGCTGGGTGAAAAGCCCCGCTCCATACCGTTCGATGAATTCCCGGGTGGCCGCGAAGCCGCGGTCGTCCCGCACCCGCTCGAGCACCGACAGCCGCAGCTGCCGGGCGTGGGTCATCCAGGTCTCGAGCAGCCGTGGCACGAGCTGAGCGAGGCCGTCGAGGATCCGGGCCGTGATCTCGGACGCCGTCGGCTCGCGGCCGGAGGCATCGGGGGCGGAGCTGCTCACCACGATCCGTTCGGTCAGCGCGGTGGTGGCAGCCTCGAACACCCGGTCGAACTCGCTCACGCTCGCCCCGCCGGGCGGCCGCCGGCTCTCCAGGGCCTTGGCCAGCTGCACGATCCCGACCGTCTCCTCGACGAGTCCGACCCGCGGCAGCACAGCCGCGAGCCGCTCGAGCAGCCGCTCACGGCCGCGGGCCCGCACGATCCGGTCGGGCCGACCGCCTCGGGAAAGCGGCACGTACAGCACAGGCCTGCCCGCCAGCCGTTCACGGACAAGCGGCAGCCACCGGACGACGGCCTCGGCGTCGCCGGCGATCGCAGCGGCCAGCAGCCGGCTGACGGAGCTGCGGCTGGAGCCCGCCTCCGGCACCCGCAGCCGCCGTCCCGCCTGAATCCAAGTGGAGAGCACCAGCCGGGTCTCTCCCGCCACGACGGCGGCATCGATCAGCCGCTCGGCGGCGGCGTCCCGCTGCCACCGCAGCCGGTCAAACTCGGTCGGCGACATTCCCGGGGGAGGCTCGGCATCGCGGGCGGCGACCACTCCCGCCGCCCGTACGAGCGTCCGCTCCAGCCGGCGGATCGTGTGCCGCCAGCCCAGGACCGAATCGGTCTCTTCGGCGGGCCGAGGACCGACCGCGGCGGCATCGGCCGCACACCAGGCGGTGACGGCTCCCTGAAAGAGCCTGAGCATGCCGGTTAGGAATTCCGCCGCATCTTCGATCGCCCCGACGCCGCTGCTCGATCCCGGCTGCGGCCCCTCGACATCGAGCATGCCGCCGTCGACGCCGTCATCGGTCGAGTCCCGCCAGACCATCGACTCGTAGGCCGCCGCCACCCGCTCCTCGCCTTCGGCCTGTTCATCGTCGTCCTCGGGCAGGAAGTCGTCGGATTCACCACCGGGCTCCCTACCGACGGCGGCTGCCTCGAGCAGATCGACGATTCCGCTGGTGTTGGCCTCGACGAGTTCGAGAAACCGCCGAACCCGCTGCCGACCCGAGGGCGACACGTCGGCCAGGCTGCGACCGAGCCAGGCCTTGGCCGCCGCCAGCCACACCGGTCCGGTCCGCTCGACCGCCTCGCCCTCCAGGAACGACGCCCAGTGCACGAGCAGCCCGGCGGCCCCGTCGAGATCGCCTTCCTCCAGCAGCGCCTCGGCGGCCTGGGCGTGGCTCCGCGGCGAACTGAACCCGGCGACGGCCTGCCGCCAGAATCCGGGCGGTGCCGCGCCTCCCGGCTGCGCCTTCCGCCGGGCAAGCGCTTCGAGCACCTCGCGGCTGCTCTCGACGCACTCGCGGCCCGAGAGGTGGGGCACTCCCTCGACCGTGGTCGAGGCGTGGCGGTCCCACCAGCCGGCGAGCTTCTCGAGCGCGGCGGCGGCCGCGGCCGCGGCGGCCCGGTCGCCCGTCAGGCCAGCCTGCCGCCAGGCGGCGGCATATCCGTCGAGGATCGTGCTGGTGACGTTCACGAGATCCTCGACCCGCGGATCGGGCAGGCTCTCGCCGCCCGGTTCGTGGAGCGGAAACTGTCCCGCCAGCCCGAGGATGTTCCAGGGATCGACCGCCGCACCGCAGCCGACCGCGCGAAACAGGCAATCGACCGCCTCGTCGAGTTCACCGATGGCGGCGATCGCGTCACCCCGCTGCCAGAGCGCCTGGCGGGCTGCGACGCAGCGGCTCGTGATCCGGGCGAACATCCGCGCCGAAGCGGCCGGCACCTCGGCCGCCAGCTGCTCGGCGGCGGCGGCTCGGCCGAGCCGGGCCATGATCGCCGCGAGCGAGACATGTTCCACCTGAGCGGCCCGGCGGCTGGCGAGCGTCGCGTTGATGTGCCGACGGACGCCGCCGAAGGCCTGGCGGAAGGTGGCGGCCTCGGCTTCGAGCCGACTGGCATGCGCCGGCGGCAGGCGGCCGATCAGCCAGTGGTAGAAGGCGTCGCGATACCGGGCGATCCGGGGCAGCAGATCGCCGAGCCCCAGGGCGGCCTGCGCCGCCCCCGGTCCGTGGCCGCACAGCCCGGAGGCCATCAGCATCACGCCGGCCAGCACCGCCGAGGCCTCGAGCTGCAACTCCGCCCGCCGACCCGGCCCCTCGGCCCCGGCCGCAAGGCTCGGCCAGGAGAGCACGCCCTCGAGCGTGGCCTGCTGCACGACCATCCGCCGGTAGCGGCCCTGCTCGTCGATCCGGGCCGGATCCCACAGACCAAACAGATAGTTCGGCCGGCTTGCGGCCGGATGGAGGAAGTCGAACGCCCGCGGGTCGATCGCGAGTTCCTCGAGCGCCGCCAGATCGAAGTCGGCCTGAAGGAGAAGTTCGGGGGGGGCCGCGGCGAGGATGTCGAGCGCCCCGGCCACCAGCCCGGCATAGCGACCGTGGGCCACGCCGGCCCCGGCCACGAACAGCGGAATCGGGGCGACCCGCTCATGGGGATACGGGGCGGAGAGCCGACCGTTCTCCAGCACGGCCACGGGCCGCCAGCCGACGTAGTCATCCAGCCGCTCGATCGCGGCGGCGACCAGCTCGGCCTCACCCTCGCCGGCCGCCCCCAGGTCACCCGCCGCTTCGGACAGCAGCGCCCGGGCCGCCGCCATCACGAAGAAGGGCCGCTCGATCCCGCCCGGTGGCTGGTGCTCCAGCAGGTCCGAATGAAACTGGCGGTAGGCGGCCAGCAGGCGATCGAACAACAGCCCGAGCATCCAGCGGGCCTGGCGGGCGTCCCGAAACGCGGGCTGTCGGGCCTCGAGGACCTCGAGCCGCTCGCGGAGCACTGCTGCGACGCGGGCCGCCGAATCGGGCCGTTCCGTCACCGTTCCATCCGCCACGGGCTCCTCCGCGGCGAAGAGTTCGCTCATCGCCCGCCAGGCAGCAGGATCGAAGGCTCCCGAGGAGAAGTTCAGGTAGCCCACCACGACCGCGGCTGGATCGGGCTGCGAAGACGATGGTTCGGCTCGGGCCATGCGGAACAGGGGTTTGGGAACGATGAGTGCCAGCGGCGAGCCTAGCATGTTTGTGCGGCGGTTTCGGCGAACTATCCTGGCGGGATTCCCCTCGTCTCTCTGGATCGCCCCTGCACAAGGCCCCTCGCTGATGAACCGCGGCTTCTGTCTTCCGCGCGGCCGGCTGTTGACCGCCGCGGCCGTCGTGCTCTTCCTCCCGGCGGCCGGCTTGGCCAGCCACCCTGGCCTGTGCGGCACCGCCGCCGACGACCTGGTGGCGGCGCGGGCTGGCCTGAATCGGGAGTGGGTGGTGCAGACGCCGTTCGACTCCCAGCAGTGGCGACTCGATCGGGTGGTGGTGGGCCGGGATCTGGTTCTCGTCGCGGCGGGAGACCGGTCGCTCACGGCGATCGCCACCGGTGCCGGCACGCCCCCGGCCGGAACCCTGCTCTGGAGCCTGCCGGGTGATGGCACGCGGTTTCCGCTCGAATCGATCGAGATCGAGCCCGACGGCATCGCGGTGGCCCGAGGCGGCCGGCTCACGGTGCTCGACCCGATGACGGGGCGGTCCCGCGGCAGTGGGCCGCTGCCGCCGCGGCTCACCACCGATCGGCGGGTCGTCGTCGAGGTCACCGAGCAGGATGCCGTCCGCCGCCTCAATTTCGACCTCGGCAGCCCGATGAGCGGGCCGCCGGTGCTGCGAGGCACCGACGTCTTCGTGGCGACCACGGCGGGCGACATTGCCAGGATCGCGCGGTCCCCGTCCGGGCTGCGGGCCACGACCGGCGTCGGCCGCGACGCGGACGGCAACGAAGTGGCCTACACAGGCTGGCACCGAACGATTGCCGAGCAGCCCGAGGGCAGCCCGCTCGTCGGAGGCGATACCGTCGTCGTGTCGCTCGGCCCCGCGGGGCTGGCGGCGTTTCACGCCGACACGGGCGAACCGCTCTGGCGATCCTGCCTGGCGAGCAGACCGCTGGCGATCATCGGCGGCCGGGTGTGGTGCCTCGATGCCACCGGCTTTCTCTCGGCCCGCGACCTGCGGACGGGCCGGCGGGTGGCGCGGCTCTGCGTCGGCGGATTCACGGTACCCGTCATCGATCCGACGGGCGAACGGCTCGTGCTCGCCAGTCCCGAGGGACTGGTGGTTTCACTTGCCGGTCGCGGCCCGTGGCCGTCGAAGTCAGACCGGGGGGCCGAGCGGCAGCCGGCGGGTGAACAGATCGATCGCCAGGATGATGCAGCCGATCGTGAGCGCAGTGAAGGATAGAAGCAGAAGCACGCTATCCGTGTTGAGCGGCGGCCGGCTGCGGCGGCCGCCATCGGAATCGACGCTCATGGGCGGACAAACTCCTGTTTCGCTCACGCCTTCAGGCGGGTGGTGACTCGGTCGCCCCGCTGGACGACGCCCCGGGCGTATTCCTTGACGATGCGGGCGACGGCGCGGTCGGGCCGCACGCTCGTGACGATCGCCCGCCCCACGTATTCCCCGGCGCGGTAGACCTCCAGGACGTGATCCACCTGGAGCCCGTCGTCGCTCCCGAGCGAGACTTCGATCGTGCCCGCGGCCACCGCCACCACCTGCCCGTCAATCGTGGGCACTCGATCCTTCGGCAGGCTGTCGATGTCGAGCCCGCTCTGCTGCAAGAGGAGCCGGGCGTTGGCCACCTGCTTCTCGAGCTGCGCTTTTCGCTCCTCCGCGATGACCAGGAACGACTTGGTCTCGGCAAGGGCCGCAGAAAGCTCGGCCGACCGCCCCACCTGGGCATCGACCTTCGTCTGCTGGTCGGCCACCTGCTTGGTCAGCATTTCGACCTGCTGACGGGCCTGCTCGAGGTCCTGCTGGGACTTTTTGAGCAGCGCGGTCTTCTCCCGTTGATCCTGCTCGCGGGCCTCCTTGTCGGCCCGCAACTTCTGCAGTTCCTGATCCTTCTCGACGATGGCCGATTGGAGCTTCGCCAAGACCTGATCTCGGGCCTTCTCCGACTCGGCGACCCGCTGCTGGAGGTGGGTGATCTGGCCTTCGAGTTCCGCCCGCTCCTGCTGGGCTTCTTCGAGACGCACCTTGTAGCCCGGCGGCTGCCCCGGCGCACTCTCGTCTTGGGTCCGCAGCACCTCGTCTCGCCAATTCGTATGGGAGACATAGATCGCCCCAGCGAGCGTCATGAGCATCAGGCTCATGATGAACACGGCGAACAGGAAGATTTTGCCGATGAGATTCATCGTCGCTCCCACACGAACCGGCAGGACCCATCCCCGCCCGAGCCTTGTCGGCGGAACCGGGGATCCCGGAGTCACTATTGTCGGCCGGGGCCGGGCCGCGGGGCAAGCCGCGACGCGACCAGCCCTTCGAGCGCGAGAACCGCCACGACCGCCAAGGTCAGCCCGGTCGGGATCGTCCCCGCAGTCAGCCAGGGACTCTGCCGGCCGTCCCGCCAGAGATCGACCCGGAGGGTGTCCGTGGCCCGCCGCGGACCGCGGGCCAGGAGCCGCCCGGAGCCGTCGATCGCGGCTGAAATCCCGGTATTGGCTGCCACCACCACCGGCGTCCGCACCTCGACCGCCCGGAAAATGGCCGCCGCCAGATGCATGTCGAGTTCGCTCGATCCCCAGAACCAGCCGTCGTTGGTGAGATTGACGATCACGTCGGGCCGCCGGCCGGCGGCTGCGAGCCGCAGCACGATCGACCGCACCGCCGAAGGCAGCGCCGTCTCGTAACAGATCGTGGGGGCGAGGCCATATCCCGCCACCTCCACCACAACCGGCCGTGTGCCCGCCGTGAGCCCGGCCCGCAACGGCGTCAGCTTGTAGAGCAGCGGAATCCGATCGGCCAGCGGCAGGTATTCCCCGAACATCACCGGATACATCTTGTCGTAACAGGCCCGCATCCGGCCGGCCGCATCGAGCAAGAGGGCCGAGTTGTAGTGGTCGACCCGGCCGGTCGCCGAAGAGATGAACCGCTGCCTGTCCACGCCCACCATCCAGTTGGTGGCGTACTGCCTGGCATGGAACGCAAGGGCGTCGAACCGCTGCCCTTCGAGGAAGGTGCGGGCGCGGGCCTGCCGCCCCTCGGGCGTGCCTCCGGCCCCGGGCCCGAGCACCTCGTCGAGCAGGGGCTCGGGCAGACGCTCGGAGGGATCGATCTCGATCAACGGCCAGCGCCACATCGTCTCGGGCCAGACGATCACATCCGGGGAGCCGGGCGAATCGGGATCGGCGAGCGCCGTCAGCGTGAGCTGGTCGTATTCACCCACCACCGCCGCGGCCGCGGCGAGGTCGTGCTTGAGTTCGGTGTCGATCGAGCCCTGCACGAGCAGCACGTCGAGCGGCTCACCGACCGGCTCGGGCGCCGTCGCCAGCCGCCAGGATCCGTAGGCGAGGGTCGCGCCGACGACCGCTCCCGCCCCGAGAAGGTTGGCCGCCGCCGACGCGGCCGACGCCCGGCCCCGCGCGGCGGCGAGCAGGGCCGCCAGCCCCGCCGCGCCGGCCATCACCACGCCCCCCACGCCCACCGCCCCGACCGCGTCGGCGATCTGGATCAGCGTGGTCCAACGCCACTGTGTATGCCCGAGCCCGGCGAAGGTGAAACCGCCGAGCACCTCGCCCCGCAGCTGTTCGCAGGCGACCCAGGCCACCGTCGCCGCCGGCACGAGCGGCCACCGCCACCGATGCACCAGCCGCCGGGCCGCCCAGATGAAGCCGAGCGGGTAGCAGGCCAGATACACCGACAAGAGCACCCAGCCGATCGAGGTCGCCGGATGCGGAAGCCGCAGCCAGTGGATCGCCAGGAGCCAGTAGACGAGGCCGCCGCACCAGACGGCGAGCCAGGGCCGCCGCCCGACCAGGGCCGGCCGCTGCACGATCGCCAGCCAGGGCACGGCCGCGAGCCAGGCCAGCGGCCAGAGATCAGCCGGAGGCTGAGCGAGAAACAGCGCCAGGCCGCCGCCGATGGCGAGCGGCCAGGTTCCCAGCCGAGTCGGGATCGGCCGCACGGCTGCTGTCGGTGAGCCGTCGTTCATGCCAACGCCTCGAACTCGGCCGCCACCATCCCGGGCAGGACGGGCTCATCTTCGTCGACGAGCTGGCTGACGAGCCGACCGGTCACAGGGGCCTCGAGGTCGATCGTCAGGCCACCTGCCACGAGTTCGACGACGCGATCTCCCTCGAGCACCGCCGCGCCCGGCGGCACGAGCCAGAGCGAGACCGCAAGCGGAACATCGCCCAGACGACAGTCGGGCACGACAAGCGGCACACGGCTGGGCAACGGCCGATCCATCGGGTCACCGCTGCTCCCGCAGCCAGGCCAGCAGCACCTCGCCCACGGCCGCGAGCGACTCCGCCGAGCATTGGGCGGGAACGTCGCGGGTGGTGTGCCAGGCGGGGTAATCGAAATCGATGATGTCGCAGGTGGGAATCTTCCCGATCATCCGCAGGGGCACATGATCATCTTCGACCTCGTGCCGCGGATGGGCCACGAACTGCCGCACGCCCAGCCGCGCGGCCGTCGCCCAGATCGACTCGACGATCGGCCGCGTGTCGGGCCAGGAGAGGCTCTTCCGTTCCTGCCAGAGTTCGAGATCTCGGTCAGCCACCATGTCGACGATCACGCCGGCACGGTAGCTAGGCCCCTCCCCGCGACGGCGAGCGGCCGCGTATTGCCGGGCGAAGAAGCTCGAGCCGAGGAAGTAGGGATCCCGCGGGCCGATCACATACTCCTCGGCGTCGAACAGCACCACGTCGACCCCCGGCCCCTCCAGGTCGGGCAGGAACCGGCCGAGTTCCATCAGCAGGGCCACCCCGCTGGCACCGTCGTTGGCCCCGACGAACGTTCCTTTGGGGTCGAGCGGATCGCGGTCGGGAAAGGGACGGGTGTCGTAATGGGCTCCGAGCAGAACCCGGTCGCTCCGCTCGGCATGCCAGGAGATGATCAGGTTTTCGATGTGGACCGGCTCGCCGGTGTGGCGATCGCGAATCTGGAAGGCCTGGCCCCGCACGTCGGCGCCGAGCTGTCTGAAATGGTCGGCCAGGAGCCGCCGCTGCTCCCGCATCGCCTCCGAGCCGCTTGGCCTCGGACCGAGGTCGCAGATCGCCTCGAGGTGGGCAAACGCCCGCTCACCCGAAAAACCGCCCGCGTCGTCAGCGGCCGCCCCCGGGCCGACCACGGGCAGCCCGCAGACCACCAGCATGATCAGATATCTCGCGACCATTCGTCGGTCCTCGATCGGAAGCCGCCTGCCCGAACCGCTCGCCAGGAAAGCTTCGCGAGTCTACCCCGGCCGGGGCCGGCTCCGATGCAGGGCATGGAGGAGATGGCGGCTGGCCCATAGACTCGGGGGCTATGGTTTTCCCGTCATCGTCCCGACACCGCCCATTCCTGATGCAGGTTCTCAGCCCCTGTGGAGCTGCGGCGGCGTGGCTTCGACGCGGCGGCGTCATGGCGGCGGGCCTGCTCTTGGCCGCGGTCGCCGGCGAGCCGGCTCGGGCGGGAGGGGGCCCGGAGAACGTCCTCCTGGTGGTCAACTCCACCAGCGCCGACAGCATCGCGGTGGCCAATGCGTTCGTGGCTGCGCGGGGTATCCCGGCCATCAACGTGCTGATGCTGCCCTGGGCCGGAGACAAAGAGGCCACCAGCCTGGCCCGATTCCGGAGCGATATCCTCGGCCCCATTCTCCGCGGCATCGACTCCCGGCGGCTCGCGCCCCAGATCGACCTGATCGTCTATTCGAGCGACTTTCCCTGGCGGATCGACTACCGCGAGTCGCTGACGCCCGAGATCGCCCAGCAAGACACCTTCCCCTCCGGCTCGCTCACCGGCATGACAACGCTGTTCGGCGCGGTGCAGAGCGGAGTGCCGGCCTGGCTCGACCCCGAAAGCAACGACTATTACAGGCCGCTCGACAACGAAGGGGTGCCGGTCACGACCCAGGGATTCCGGAGCTGGTATGGCTGGGGCAGCGACGGCCGGCTGCTCGAGGCCGGGGGCAACCGGTACTTTCTCTCGGTGATGCTGGGAGTCACCGCCGGCCGGGGCAACACCGTCCGCGAAGTGGCGGCCTACCTCGACCGGGCCGCCGCCGCCGACGGCACCCGGCCCGCGGGCACGATCTACCTGATGACCAACGGCGACGTCCGCACGGCGACCCGCTCCGGAGCCTTCCCCGCCACCGTGCGGGCGCTCGGCAGGCTGGGCGTGAAGGCGGAGATCGTCTCCGGCTCGCTGCCCGAGCGGAAGCGGGACGTGGCGGGCCTGACGAGCGGCTCGGCAAACTTCGACTGGCCGGCATCGCAGAGCCGCATCCTGCCCGGCGCGATCTGCGAAAACCTGACGAGCTTCGGCGGTGTCTTTACCGCCTCGGCTTCGCAGACCCCGCTGTCGGAGTTTCTCCGGGCCGGTGCCGCCGGCTCGAGCGGCACGGTGATCGAGCCCTACTCGATCCAGGCGAAGTTTCCCCATCCCGGCATTCACGTGCACTACTGCCGGGGCGCGAGCCTGGCCGAGGCCTTCTACCAATCGGTCAACGCTCCCTACCAGCTGCTCGTGGTGGGTGACCCGCTCTGTCAGCCCTGGGCGACGATCCCGCAGGTCTCGGCAACGCTCGCCGACGGCAGGCCGCTCGCCGACGGCATGTCGCTCTCCGGCGTCGTCGAGATCCTGCCCGATGCCGATCTGCCCGGCGGCTCCTGCGACCGCTTCGAGCTCTTCGTGGATGGCGTGCGGATCAGTTCCTGCGGCGCCGGCGGCCGGCTCCCGATCGACACCAGGCCCCTGGCCGACGGCCACCATGAGTTCCGGGTGGTGGGGATCGCAGCCCACTCCCTCGAGACCCAGGGCCGGCTGATCCTGCCGGTGACCTTCTCCAACCATGGCCGCCGGTTCACGATGACGGCTTCGCCGACCACGGTGCCGATCGGCGGCCAGGTGCGGGTCGAGCTGGCGGGCACCAACATCGACGCGGCCCTCGTGTTTGCCACCGGGCGGGTGCTGGGCCGCATCCAGGGCAACTCCGGCTCGATCGACATTCCGGCCGTGATGCTCGGCCAGGGCCGGGTCACGCTCTACGCGTCGGCCCGGGGCGGCCGCTCGCCCGCCGACTCGGTCAACGCGGTTCCGGTCACGATCGAGGTGGCCGAATAGCGGGAGCCTCCGATCGCCGGCAGGCTGCGCCGCTGGATGACGGCTGGATGAACTACCGCACAGGATTCGCAGCGGGAAGCACGGCCACGTCGGACCGGCCGCTGCTCGTGACGGCGGCGGCGCCGTGATGGGCCCGGGAGAGATGCTCGACAAAGTCGCTCCCGGCGCCGTCGAGCACGAACACCTCGCTTGAATTGCCGGCCGCCCCGTGCGGCCGCACGATGCAGATCACCTCCGCCCGCCCCTCGTGCTGCCGCACATGATCGAGCAGGGCCTGTTCGCCGGGGGTGAGCGGCGCCGGGTCGGCCGCGGCTGCCGCAGACCCGAGGGGAGCTCCGGCGATGAGCGGCTCGGCCGGCGGCAGAGGGCCGCGGGCAGCGGCGGCGAAGTCGGCCGGCATCGCGACCGCGGGCTCGTGGTCCGACACAGCGGCAGCCACCTCCGGGCCGGCCAACGCAGCCGGAGCGAGCGGGCCTCCGGTCGATGCCGTGGGCAGCGCATCAGCGCGGTCTCGCCGATCGAAGGACACGGCCGGCATCTCGGCCGGCATCGCCGGCACATGGGCCGAGCCGCCGGCTCCGGCCAGGCCGGCCAGCCCGCCGGCTGGGTAGACGTTGCGATACACAAAGGCGAGGCCCGCCTCCTCGAGCTGCTCGTGGATCGAGGGCAGGGCCGCAAACAGCCCCTCGTTGTCGGCCGGGTCGGCGGCGTTGCAGACGCCGATCAGCGTGCCGTCGATGCCGAACAGCCCGCCGCCGCTGCGGCCCTGAACCGGCTGGCCGGCCACCTGCACGTTCGCCGGCCCGAGGTATTTGTCGACCGCGGTGATCCGGCTGTGATGGAGCGTGGGATCGGCGCCGCCATTGCAGCCGACGGTGACCACGGGCTCGCCGGGCTTGGTCGAGCGGTCGACCGAGCCGACCCGCACGGCATCGATCTCCATCTCGGTGAAGATGCTGACGAGCGCGAGATCCCGCTTCAAATCCCAGGAGACGACCTGCCCGGCCACGCCCCGCGGGCCGCCGGGGGCGAAGAGATCGACCTCAACCCTCCCCTTGCCCTCGGAGTCGCGGAAGATGTGGCCGCAGGTGAGGATCAGCGCTTCGCCCTGCCGGCAATCGATCACGGTGCCGGTGCCCCAGGACACACCCGACGAATCCTCGACCCGCAGCCTGGCTGTGGCGGCCAATAGCTTCTGCTCGAGGGCCGCGCGGCCCGGCACCGGGGCGGCCGGTCCGGCGGTGGCCGAGCCTGTCGCTGGTGCCCTGGCAGCCCCGCCGGAAGGCAGCGGGGGGATGGCGGCAGTCTCGGTCGAGGTGATCGGAGCGGGCCGGGCGGCCGGCTCGGTCATCAGCGGCCCGGCGGTGGGCGATGGCGGCAACGGGATGCCGGCTGCGGCGACAGCCGGAGCCTCGGGCGGAGCCATTCCCCGCCCGCCAAGCGGCGGTCCGCTCTTGGCCAGGAGCCGTTCGAGTTCTGCCCGGGTGGTCGCGCCGTTGATCCGGCCCAGCTCGTGGCCCTTCACGAGCAGCACATAGCAGGGAACGCCGGTCACGCCGAACCGACGGACGAGATCGGTCTCGCGGTCGACGTCCACATGCCGCACCACCCAGCCCGCGGCCGCGATCTGTTCCACCAGCGGAGCCATCTGCCGGCAGGGCCCGCACCACGAGGCCGAGAAGTCGAGCAGCACCACCTCGCCGCTCGCCGCAGCGGTCGCGGGATGGACTGGGGGAGCGGCCGTGGCAGGCCCCGCAGCCATGGCGATGGCCGTCGCCGCGAGCCCGGCTGCAATCCTGGAGAGGGTGATCATCCTTCGCTCCGCTTCTCACCGCTTGGGATTTGCCCGGCCCCGCGGCTGCAAACCTGCCGCCGCGGAGGGGCGGGAATAGTGGCGGGGCGAACTGGCGGCCACAAGCCCACTTCCACCACCGGAACGGAAGAACGGAGCCCATCTGGGAAAGCTTGAACGCAGACTGGGCAGCCTGTGAAACCGAGGCTCGGGGGTCGGCGAAAGTCGAGGAGCATCGGGGCGTATCCTCGCCCGCGACGCGACTTTTGCCGCCCACGAGCCGGTCATAAGACGTGAGCAAGGAGGCTCGGGGGTCGGTGAAAGTCGAGGAGCATCGGGGCGTATCCTCGCCCGCGACGCGGCTTTTGCCGCCCCCGAGCCGGTCCTGCAACGGGGGTACTCCCTTGCCCAAACTCCCGGGGCAACCGCTGTTTCCGCGCCGGGTGGCGGCCTTCTACAATCCGCCGCGTTCGCTCACTTCATCGTCCCCGTCGAGCCCTCATGCCAGCCTCTCCGCAGCGCCGCCTGCTCGTGACCTCGGCGCTCCCCTACGCCAACGGCCACATCCACCTCGGCCACCTGGTGGAATACATCCAGACCGACATCTTCGTCCGCTTCCAGCGGCTGCGGGGCCATCGAGCGATCTATCTCTGTGCCGACGACACCCATGGCACGGCGATCATGATCCGGGCCCGGGCCGAGGGCCGCAGCGAACAGGAGCTGATCGCGGCGATGCGGGAGGCCCACCTGACCGACTTCTCGGGCTTCCAGATCGCCTTCGACCACTACGGCTCCACCGACAGCGAGGCCAACCGGGAACTCTGCGGTGAGTTCTGGCGGGCGCTACGGGCCCGTGGCCTGGTCGTGTCCCGCGACGTGCAGCAGCTCTTCGACCCCCAGGCCGGGGTCTTCCTGGCCGACCGGTTCGTGAAGGGAACCTGTCCGAAGTGCGGTGCGGCCGACCAATACGGCGACTCCTGCGAGCAGTGCGGGGCGAGCTACTCCCCGGCCGATCTCGTGCGTCCGGTCAGCACGCTCTCCGGGGCCGTGCCGGAGGTCCGCTCCGCCGAGCATCTGTTCGTGAGGATCGAGGCGCTGCATGACTTCCTCGCCGACTGGACCCGCTCCTCCGGCAGCCTCGATCCGCGGATCGCCAACTACCTCGCGGGCCACTTTCTCGGCGAGCCGCTGCGCGACTGGGATGTGTCGCGGCCCGCCCCCTACTTCGGCTTCGAGATCCCCGACGCGCCGGGCCACTATTGGTATGTCTGGTTCGACGCCCCGATCGGCTATGTGGCGGCGACGGCGGAATGGTGCGCCGCCCACGGCGGCCGGCTGGACGACTGGTGGGGCCGCGGGCAGCCCGCCGAGATTCACCACTTTATCGGCAAGGACATCGTCTACTTCCACACCCTCTTCTGGCCGGCGATGCTCGAAGCCGCAGAGCGAGCACTCCCCGCCAAGGTCCGGGTGCATGGCTTCCTCACGGTCAACGGTCAGAAGATGTCGAAGAGCCGCGGCACCTTCATTCTGGCCCGCACCTACCTCGACCACCTCGACCCCGGGATGCTGCGGTATTACTACGCCGCGAAGCTCTCCGGCGGCATCGACGACCTCGATCTGAACTTCGAGGAGTTTGCCGCGAAGGTGAACGCCGATCTCGTCGGCAAGGTGGCGAACCTCGCGAGCCGGACGGCCCGCTGGCTGGAGGCGACGGGGCTCTCGCCCCACTACCCCGATGATGGAGGCCTGTTTGCCACTGCCGCCGCCGACGCCGAGGCGATCGCCGAGGCCTACGAGGCCTGCGACTTCGCCCGGGCGATGCGGCTCGTCATGCAGGCGGCCGATCGGGCCAACGCCTACGTCGACGCCGAACAGCCCTGGAAGCTCGCCAAGGCGGGCCCCGACGCCGCCGGTCGGCTCCAGGACGTCGCCAGCGTGGCCCTCAACCTGTTTCGGCAGCTGGCTGTCTATCTGGCCCCGGTGCTGCCGCGGCTGGCCGAGCAGGCAGGAGCCCTTGTCGGCGGCCCGATCCGCTCCTGGGAGGAGGCCCTCCGGCCGCTCGCCGGCGTGCCGGTCGCCCGATTCGAGCCGCTCGTGCGGCGGGTCGAGGCTGCCCAGCTGGACGCGGTCGTGGCCGCCTCGCGGCAAGACGAGACACCCAACCCGTTGCCCCCCGGAGCTTCCCCGATGGAGTCACCCGTGCAGCCTCCCACCGATCCCGCCGCCCCGCTCGAAGCGGAGCCGCTCGCCCCCGAGTGCTCGATCGATGATTTCACGAAGGTCGATCTCCGGGTGGCCCGGATCGTCGCGGCCGAGGAAGTGCCCGAGGCCCGGAAGCTGCTGAAGCTCACGGTCAGCCTCGGCGGCGATGTCACCCGCACCGTGTTCGCGGGCATCAAGGGCTTCCACGACCCCGCGACCCTCGTGGGCCGGCTGGTGGTGGTGGTGGCGAATCTCGCTCCGCGGCAGATGAAGTTCGGCCTGAGCGAGGGCATGGTGGTCGCCGCCAGCGGTGCCGGGGCCGAGGGCGTCTTCCTGCTTTCGCCCGATGCGGGCGGCCTCCCGGGCATGCGGCTCCACTGAGTCGCCTCGGCGGTGGCCCTCGATGGCGTGCGAGGCCGCGAGCGGTAGAATCAGGGAATCGAGCCCGTGATTCCCGAGGGAGATCTGCACCATGGCGGCCAAGACCATCCTGTTTCCCACCGATTTCTCCACCGCCAGCGATGCGGCGCTCGCCCACGCCGAGACGCTCGCCAAGCAGGCGGGGGCCCGGCTGCTGATCGTCCACGTCGAGGAGCCGCCGCTGGCCTATGGCGGCGGCGAACTTTACTACGGCCTGCCCGAGCCCAACTCGGAACGGATTCAGAAGATGCTCGAGGAGGTGAAGCCCGCCGATCCGACTGTGCCCTATGAGCACCGGCTGACGATGGGCGATCCGGCGGCCGAGGTGGTGCGGATCGCCGAGGAAGAGAAGCCGGAGATGATCGTGATGGGCACCCACGGACGGACGGGGCTCACCCGGCTGCTCATGGGCAGCGTGGCCGAGGCGATCGTGCGCCGCAGTCCGTGCCCGGTGCTCACCTACCGCGAGGTCGACGAAAAGCTCGCCAAGGGCGGATCGGCCTCCTGAGCCCATGGCCGCCCGCGACGTGCTTGCCGCGCGGGCCAGGGTCCGTCGGCTGGTCCGAACCCACTTCGACAGCCGGGGCTACCTCGAGGTCGACACGCCGGTGCTGGCCGCCGAGGTGCTCCCCGAGGCCCACATCGACCCGCTTATCGTGTCGCTCGCGGGCCGCCCGCCCCGTTGGCTGCAGGCCAGCCCCGAGAATCTGATGAAGCGGCTGCTGGCCGCGGGGTCGGGGGCGATCTACCAGTTGGCCCACGCCTTCCGCGACGGCGAACGGGGGCCGCAGCATGACGTCGAGTTCATGCTCGTCGAGTGGTATGCCCCCGGCACGACACTCGATGACACGGCAGACGACCTCGCAGATCTCTGCCAGGCGGTGCTCGGCACCAGCGGCCTCGAGCGAATCTCGTGCGCCGCTGCATTTCGCGACCATGCCGGCATCGATCCGGTCGGGGCCACGGCCGATGAACTCGTCGCCGCTGCGATCGAGCGGGGCTGCACCCTGCCCGAAGGGCTGGCGGCGCTTGCCGAGGCCGACCGCTACGACCGGGTTTTCGAGCTGCTCCTGGCCGAGGTGGTTCAGCCCCGGCTCGGGCATCGCCAGCCCACGATGCTCGAAGCCTGGCCCGCCTCCCAGGCGGCGTTCGCCCGGATTGACCCCGCTCAACCCCGCACGGCCCGGCGATTCGAACTCTTCGTCGCCGGGGTGGAACTCGTCAACGGCTGGGAGGAGGAGACCGGCCGTGACCCGCTAGCGGCTCGGATCGCCGCGGCGAATGCAGCCCGCCAAGGCTCAGGCCGGGCAAGGCTCCCCACGCCGGAGCGGCTCCTGGCGGCCCATGGCGCGGCCATGCCCGCTGGAGTGGGAGCGGCGCTCGGCTTCGACCGGCTCGTGATGCTCGCGGAAGGAGCCACCACGATCGACGCCGTCCGGTGCTTCCCCGACGGCCAGTGACCGGCTCACGGTTCGAGGGCGAACCCGACCACGAGCCACCGCTCGCGGGAGCCCTGCGGGGTCGTCTCCGACCGCGGGGCGACCGAGAGCCGCACCCGGCGGCCCGCAGCACCGCAGGAAGCCAGGTCGGCCAGCACGTTCCAGACAGGCTCGGCTGTGGTGGCCCGCTGCACGCCGCGGATCGGTGGCCGCGTCCCGCCGCAGGCCTCGACAGCTGCCACGGCGGCCGTCGCCCGCAGCGCCTCTTCTCGCGCGGTGGCTGATGGGGGGGCGGTGCCCAGCATGACCTCGTGCGGCAGGGCGTAGGCGTTGGGTCCACACATCGCCAGGGCGTCGGGCCACCGTTGCTCACACACCGCCTCGATCCAGGCCGTGGCCGTGGCCGTGGCCCGCCGCCGGGCAACCCAGCCATCGAATGTCGCGCCGGCCAGCGCCTGGGCGGTGAACCCGACGGCGAGCGCCAGCCCCACGAGCACGAGCGGCCGCCCGGCCCGTTTGCCCTCGGCCCGCCGCAGGTCGGCAAAGGCCGCCATCGCCAGGGCCATGGCCAGCAGCGGCAGCATCGCGGCCAGCGGCGTGACGAGCACGAGCGCCGAGGCTCCGCCGCACACGAGCGTCGCCACGGCCAGCGGGCTCACCGGCCGATAGTCGGCCAACTCGTCACCCGTCGGCTCGTCCTGCCTCACCTGCCACCTCCCGCATCGCTCGCTTCCCCGGCCGTCGTCAGCGTCTCACCCGCAAGCCCTCGGCCGCCTCCAGCGCCTTGCGGCGATCGGCGTAGCGAAGGATGAAATCGCTGTCGGGGTCGAACGGATGGTCGGGCCGGGCAAACGGCCCCCGGGCGGTCACCCCCTGCACCCAGGCCAGCCAGCGGCGATCGGGGGACAGCCCGAAGAACATCCGGGCCTCAGGTGTTGGCTGGATCAGATCCCGGGGCAGCGGGGCCGTGTGGAGGGCCGCGGCGGTGAAGCAGACGAAAACCCAGGCGGTGGCCAGGGCCACGATCGGCCCCAGGGCGAGTTCCACCGGCTTGCGAAACCGAACCTTCGTCCGGGAGAGGCGGTCGGTGATTTCGCGGAACACGAACAGAAGCAGACCGAAGGAACCGGCCAAGGCCACAAAGTCGAGGAGGTAGGTGTAGGTCGCGGCCCGCGGCTCGAGCCAGGCGGCGATCCACTCATACCAGGCGGTCGCCAGGCTCGCGGCGAGCAAGACGTTGAGCAGCATGATCAGGCCGCCCCAGGTGCCCTCGGCCCAGACGGCAAACGCCACGGCGATGAACAACGCGAGCAGGAGGATGCTGACGATCATGGCGCGGGCCTCTTCGGTGGCGGGGCGGCAGGCCGACCGGAAGCAGGGGCCTTGGAAGCCGGCGCTGACCCGCTCGCCGGAGCAGCCAGCGCCCGCTGAACTTCCTCGATCGAGGTCACGCCGTCGATCACGAGCTGGATGCCGGCATCCCGCAGCAGCCGCATGCCGTCCTTGACCGCGGCCTGCCGGAGTTGGTCAGCCGCGGCCCCGGCGGCGATTCCGCGGCGAATCAACTCGCCGCTGGCCAGCTCGAACACGGCCGTGCGGCCGAAGAAGCCCGAGCCCTGGCAGAGACGGCAATCATTGGCCCCTGAGGCCTTGTAGATGTGGGGCAACTGCTCGGCCGTCATCCGCACCCGGGCGAGGAACTGCTCCGGCGGCGGAATCTCCTCCCGGCACTTCGGGCACAGCCGCCGCACGAGCCGCTGGGAGAGCGATCCCACGAGCACCGCCGCCAGTTGTTTGGGCTGCACGCCGCATCCGAGGATCTTGCCGATCGCCTCGATCGAGTCGCCGGCCTTGAGGCTGAGGACCACCATCTGGCCGTCGCCGGCGAGCCGCGCGAGCTCCGTCACCAGGTCTTTGTCCCGCACGTCGCGGGTGACGACCGCCCGGGGGTATTCCCGCATCGCCTGCCCGAGGGCGTCGACTGGCGTGACACCGGTGCGGGCGTCGAACCGGAAGGGCTTGACGTTTTGGATTTCCCGGGGCGGCTGGGCGGCGTCTTCGATCGAAACAAAGTCGCGGAGCAGCCGGTCGGCCGTCTCCACCGCCAGGTCGAAGGTGGTCGTCAGGCCGCTGCCGGCCGGCGACGAGAGGAGCAGGAGGCCCCGATCGACCGCGAGGAGTTCCGCCATTCGTTTCGCCACCGGTTCGGCCATGCCGAGGTCGGCGAACTTCTTGTAGGTGACCGCCGGCGCCTCGACCTGGATTTGGAGCTGCTCGCCGGCGGGACCGGTGCGGACCGCGAGTCGGCAGTTTCGTAGCTTGCCGTCGACCTTGATCGCGAAGGTGCCTGCGGCGGCCTTCGCCCCCTTGGGCATCCCACAGACCGCCTTGAGCACCGCCGACACGGCGTCGCCGACCGCCCGGCTCGACGGGGGGGCATCGACCCAGGTTTCCTTCTCCTTCCAGCCCTTCGGCGGCTGTCGAACCTTGGGGCGGCCCTTGACGCCGTCCACCTCGTAGCGAATCGCCGACTCGGCGGCGTTGTCGATCATCAGGATGCTCGCCCGCGCCACCACGGCGTCGAGCATCGTCTTGGTAGCCTCGTCGAATCCTGGCAGTGCCTTCGCTGCCGCCAGCCGGGCGTCGTTTTCCGCCTGCTCCTTGCCGCCGGCAGCGGCGAGCTCCACCGTCGGGAGGAGTTCCTCCTCGGCGATCGGCTCCGAGATCTCGATTCCCAGCGGCGCGACGAGCCCGGCGACGATCCGCCGGGCATGCCCGAGCGTGAGGATCCGCTCGTTGGTCGCCACCTTCGGGTTGCGGTTCACGGCGTAGACGATGACCGGCACCAGCCAGGCGAGGACCATCAGCGGGATGCCGATCCAGGCCGAAGGAATCCACCAGGCGAGCACCGCCGCCAGCGGCAGCGGCAGGCCGATGACCGTACCCCAGAAGGCGGGCGAGAGCTTGTGTTGGGTGGCATCGCGGGCGAGCCAATCGCCGGTGCGGATCCAGGCCAGGATCACGAGCCACCAGACTGCCAGCGGCAGGATCGCGAGCCCGCCGCCGTTCCCACGGTCTTCCCAGCCGGGCGTGATCCCCGGCCAGCCGTCGGCGGCCCGGGCGATGGTCGACACGAGCAACAGCCCGCCGGCTGCCGCAAGGCTCTTCAAGGCTGGCCGCATCATGTCGTTCCGATGCCCTTGAGGGCCATCATCAGAGCCTCGCGGTTCGGGGCGATCTCGAGGGCGTCCTTGCGATCGATGAGTTCCTGGTCGATCAGGCTCTTGAGGCTCTGCGTGAAGTCCTGCATTCCGTCGCGGCTCGACTTCCGGATGTGGTCGGCGAGTTCGTCATCGCGGCCTTCGAGCACGAGCTTCCTAACCATCACGTCGAAGAACATGATCTCGACCACCGGCACCCGCGACACCTTCCGCTCCTCGGCCTTGGGACCGTTCGCCTTGAGCAGCTTCTGGGCCACGATCCCCTTCATGTTGTTGGCGATCGCACTTCGGAGCGCGTTGTGCATCTCTTCGGGAAAGAGGTCGAGGATGCGGCCGATCGTGGTCGGAGCACTGGCGGCGTGGATCGTGCCGAACACGAGGTGGCCCGTCTCGGCGGCGTGAATCGCCGTCATGAAGGTCTCCTCGTCTCGCATCTCACCGACGAGGATGATGTCGGGGTCTTCGCGGACGGCATGCTTCATCCCGATCGCGAAGTCCTTCACATCCTGCCCCACCTCCCGCTGGTTGATCAGGCACTTGTCGTCGGTGAACACGAACTCGATCGGATCCTCGAGCGTGAGGATGTGCTTGCGGTAGGTGCGATTGATGTAGTTGAGGATCGAGGCAATCGTGGTGCTCTTGCCCGAACCGGTCACGCCCGCAAGCAGGATCAGCCCCTGGTCGTAATGGCAGAGCCGCTCCATCGTGGGCGGCAGGCAGAGCCCCTCGAAGTTCGGAATCGAATTGTTCACCCGGCGGGCGACGAGCCCGAGCGAGCCCTGCTGGGTGAGGAGATTCACGCGAAACCGCCAGCGGACGCCGTCGACCTCGGTCACGAAGGCGAAGTCGGCGCCGCCATCCTGCTCGAGAATCCGCTTCCGCCGCTCGTCGAGCATCGGCATGCAGATTCTGGTCATGGTGGCGTCGTCGATCACCGGCGCCTTGAGCGGCTGGAGGGCCCCCTTCACCCGGATGATCGGCGGCTGGCCGACCTTCATGTGAAGGTCGCTGCCCGAGAGCTTCACGAGCGCCTCGAAGTAGCGGGAGATCTCGAGCTTCTTCGAAGCCGCCCCGTTGCCGTTGGTCGCGGGGGGGGCCGTTTCGATCGTGGACATGGGCGGGGATCGGGGGAGAAGCGGGCGGTTGGATCGGGTGGCGGCAGCGGACGCCGTCACCCGGAGGGCGGCCGCACGGGAATGCCCCGCCGCCGGAAGAGCTCCTTGACCTCGCGAATCGTACACTCTCCGAAGTGGAAGATGCCAGCGGCCAGCACGGCGTCAGCCCCGCCGTGTTCCACGGCGTCGGCCAGGTGCTCGGCCCGGCCGGCTCCGCCGCTGGCGACCACCGGGATTCCGACCGCCCGGCTGACGGCGGCCGTCATCTCGAGGTCGTAGCCCTCGCGGGTGCCGTCCCGATCCATGCAGGTGAGCACGATCTCGCCGGCGCCGAGTTCCTCGACCCGGCGGGCCCAGGCCACGGCCTCGAGGCCGGTCGGCACCCGACCGCCATTGACGAACACCTCCCAGACCTCCCGGCCGTCCCGCACGACCCGCTTGGGGTCGATGTTCACCACGGTGGCACAGCTCCCGAGCCGGTCGGCGACGGCGGTCACGAGCTCCGGCGTCCGCACGGCCGCGGAGTTGATGCTCACCTTCTCCGCTCCCGCCTGGACGAGCCGGGCCGCGTCATCGAGCGTGCGGATGCCGCCGCCGACGGTGAACGGCATGAAGATCGCCTCCGCCACCCGCCGCACCATGTCGAGCATGATGTCGCGGCCTTCGTGGCTGGCGGTGATGTCGAGGAAGACGAGCTCGTCGGCCCCTTCTGCCTCGTAGCGGGCCGCCACGGCGACGGGATCGCCGGCATCGACGAGGTCGAGAAACCGCGTTCCCTTGACCACGCGGCCGCAGTTCACATCGAGGCAGGGGATGATCCGGCGGGCGAGCATCAGCTACGGCTCTCCACTCGTCCCTCGTCGGGGCTCGAGGCGGTGGCATATAGCCGCCGCGGGATTCGGCCCGCGAGAAAGGCCTGGCGGCCAGCGAAGCAGGCGGCCCGCATCGCCGCGGCCATCCGGAGCGGATCCCGGGCCTGGGCGATGGCGGTGTTGAGCAGCACGCCGTCGACCCCGAGTTCCATCGCCGCGGCCACATCGCTGGCCGTGCCCACGCCCGCGTCGACGATCACGGGATACTCCGGGTCGCCATCCTTGAGATACTCCATGCAGATCCGGAGGTTATTGGCGTTGAGGATCCCCTGGCCCGAACCGATCGGGCTGCCGGCGGGCATCACGCTGGCGGCACCGAGTTCCTTGAGCCGCCGGGCCACCACGGGATCGTCGCTCGTGTAGACGAGCACGGTGAACCCGTCGGCGACGAGCCGCTCGGTGGCGGCGAGCGTGCCGACCGGATCGGGCAGCAGCGTCTTCGTGTCGCCGAGCACCTCGAGCTTCACCCAGTTCGCGGCGGAGCTGCCCAGGTCCCGCAGCAGTTCGCGACCCAGCCGAGCCACGCGAACGGCATCGTCGGCCGTGAAGCAGCCGGCCGTGTTGGGCAGGAGCGTGTAGCGGGCCGGGTCGAGGTGGTCGAGGATGTTCTCGCCGGCCGCGTTCACCAGCCGCTCCCGCCGCACCGCGACGGTCACGCAATCGGTGCCCGATTCGGCGAGGCACCGGGCCATGTCGGCGTAGGTCGCATACTTCCCGGT
>JBJOHE010000072.1:0-3545 GCA_046047895.1 Planctomycetota bacterium
GCGAGTTGCTCGCCGGGAAGTTGCCCGGCGACTGCACGTGGGCCTCGTTGAAGAACTTCTCAGCCGCGGCGTAGTCGCGGGCCACGCGGGCCACGACGCCCCGCACGATCTTGGCCTCGAGGCTCTTGGCGTCGAGCGTGAGCGCCTTGTCGGCGATCGACTGGGCCGTCTTGAGGTCGTTCTGGCCGAGATACCACTGGGCCGAGGCCAGGAGCACCGAGGAATCCTGCGGGGCCGCCTTCATCGCGGCCTCGATCCACTTCTTGGCCACGTCCTTCTTGCCGTCTTCGTCATACAGCCGCGCGAGAGCCAGCTCAGGCTGCAGCGCCTTGGCGTCGAGCTTGCGGGCCTCGCGGAACTGCTCGACCGCCTCGGCCTCCTTGCCCATGTGGAAGAGCACATTGCCCAGCCGGAAATGCGCGCCGGCGTTGTCGGGATCGAGACCGATCCAGGCGGTGAGATGCTTCTGGGCCGCATCCCACTGCCGCCGGGCCTCAGCCACGGCCGCGGTGCCCGCGTTGCAGCGGATTTCGAAGTCCCGCTTCCGCTTGGGGTTTTCGGAGTAGCCGCCGGAGAGCTGGGTGGCCCGGTCGAAGAGCACCGACGAGTCGGTCACCCGGCGATCCTGGAAGGCGAGGTCGGCCAGCATCAGATAGGGCTCCGGATCGGTCGGAAACTTCACGACCGTCTGCTCCAGTTCGGCCCGGGCCGGCATCAGCTGGTTCACGCTCAGCCAGAGCATCGCCATCATCACGCCCGGAGGCGGCAGCTTGGCGTTGTCATTGCGAACCCGCTCGAGGATCGCGCGGCAGCCGTCGATGTCGCGATCCTTGAACCGTGCGATCGCGTTGTCGATCTGGCCATATTCCTTGTCGTCGGAGACGGCCTTGCCGATCAGCGTCTTGGCGGTCACCTGTGCCTGGGCGATCTGGCCGCGGCAGAGACAGCCGACGGCAGCCACGAGAAGAAGGATGTGCCCGGCACGACGGGCCAACGAACGCTTGCGCATGACGAATGAACTCCCAAAATAGGCGAGAAGATCCTGAAACCAGACGAGATCGACTACTCTACCGGCGGGGCAACCGGGTTTCCACCGGCCCGCAGGATTCGAATAATCGACAATATCCGGAGCGGCAGATGATCCTGGGAGCGGTCTGGGAACGGGAGGCGATGGTGGCCCCGCGAACGCGGGGGCTCTACGTGGCCCGCTGCCTGGCCGCGGCCACGCTCCTGGGCATCATCGCCACCTGCTGGCTGGTGGTCACCGGCTCCCAGACGATCGCCACCATTGGCGATACGGCCCGGTTCGGTGCCACCCTCCTGCGGATTCTCGCGCCGCTCCAGCTGGTGCTGGCCATGCTCGCCGCGGCGCTCACCGCCGTGCTCGCCGTCGGCATTGAGAAGGACCGGCGGACGCTCGAACTGCTGCTCGTCAGCCGGCTCGGCGACCCGCAGCTCGTGCTCGGGAAGCTCGCGGGCAGCCTGCTGCGGGTGGGGCTCCTGCTCGTGGCGGCCGCCCCGTTGTTTGCGGTCGCCTCGCTCTTCGGTGGCGTCACCCCTCCCCAACTGGCCAGGCTGCTCGCCGTCACCGCGGCGGCGGCAGTCACGGCCGCCGCGATCGGCAACGCCACCGCCTTCTGGCGAGACACGACCTTCCAGGCGCTGGCGATCACCGCCGCCCTCTTGCTCGCATGGCTGGCGATCGGCGAGGCCGCCGCGGTCACCGGCAGGCAGGGCCTCGCGGGAACGATCTCACCGGCTCGGGCGGCCTTCGCAGCGCTCGCGCCGAATGGCGGCCAGAGCCTGCCCGGGTTCCTGGCGGTGAGCCTTGGCATCGCCGGCCTCACCAGCGGCATCGCCGTGGCAGGCGTGCGGCGTTGGAACACCGCGAGCGAGCCGCGGCCGAAGGCGACGGCCGCCACCATCGGCCGGCGGCGGGAGGTCTGGCGGAATCCGGTCCTGTGGCGGGAGGTCTGCACCCGGGCCCACGGCCGGGCGATGACGCTTGTGCGGATCGCCTGGCTCGCGGTCTTCGTGGCGGCGGCGATCGGAGTGGCGATTGAGGCAGGCAAGGACCGGCCCGACCGGTTTGCCGTGGCGGCGGCGGTGGTGCCGGTGGTGCTTGCGAGCCTGCTGGCGGTGGCGGCCCTGGCGGTGACGAGCGTGACGGTGGAGCGGGATCGGGGCACGCTCGACCTGCTGCTCGTGAGCGACCTTGAGCCTGCGGAGTTCGTCCAGGGGAAGCTCCTCGGGGTGATCGCCGCGGCCCGGGAGATGGTGATCCTGCCGCTGGCACTCTGCGTGGCGCTCGTGCCGCTGGGCATCACCACGGCGGAGCATGGTTTCTATCTTGTGGTTGGACTCGCGGTCGTCATCTTCTTCGTCACCGTGCTCGGCGTCTACGCCGGCCTGTCCCACGCCGTCTCACGACAGGCGATCGCCGTCACGCTGGGCATCGTCGCCTTTCTGTCGGTCGGCGTGGCCACCGCGATGCGGATCATGGTGGCCTTCGGCGGCAGCTTCGAGCTTCAGCTCGCCCCCTTCCTCGCTGCGATCGTCGGCGGTGGCGTGGGCCTCTACGCCGCGCTCTCCGCCCGCAATCCCTCGCCGGCAGTCGGCTGGGCGTCGGCCCTGCTGCCGGCGCTCACCTTCGTGGCGATCACCGGCTTTCTTCAGGGCAGCCCCCTGCAGGTCTTCCTCGTGGTGCTCGTCGCCTACGGTTTCGCCACGCTCGCGCTCTTGATCCCTTCGATCGCCGCCTTCGACCTGCTCACCGGCCGCAGCGACTAGGCATGAACGAGAAGTCCGTCAGGGATTTCCGTGCGTCGATCCGAAAAGGCCGGGGATGCCCATGCCATCTCGCCGGACGCTCGCTCCGGGCATCCTGCCCTCCGCTCCCTCGAAGGAAACCTCGCTTCCCCATCCTGGATCCGCTGGGTTTCCTACGCCGCTCGATTGGCACGGGCATCCCCTCCGCCCCCACAGAGTTCCCGGAAGTCCCTCAAGACTTGACAATCGGTCGGGCCGGGCGGGGGCTACCGCAACCCTCTCGCGTGAGGCTCATCGACGGGAGACGTCGTCGCCGCCGGCCACGATCCCGGCCGTGCCCCGCTCCAGCGCTGCGAGCCGCGCCGCGGCCTCCGCCGGGGCCCCCTCCTGCACGACGGCCCGCCGATAACTCTCGACCGCGTCGCCCCGCCGGCCGAGCGCCTCCTGTGCCAGTCCCTCGAGCACGAGGATCTCCGCGGGCAGGTCATCGGGGCCGTAGGTGTCGCCGAGCACTGCCAGGGTGGCGAGCGCCCGCTGCGGGCGGTCGAGCCGCCGGTAGGCCTCGGCCGTGTCGAGGAGGGTCTCGCGATGCTCGGGGCTCGCCGCCAGCGCCCGATGGAAATCGGCCAGGGCCGGCTCGGGCAGGCCCCGCGCGAGGGCCACTCGGCCGTGGAGCCGCCAGGCCTCGGCCGACTGCGGCGCCAGGTGCACGGCCTCATCGGCAAGCCGATCGGCCTCGTTGAACAGCCCGAGGTCGAGATACATGCCTCCGGCCT
>JBJOHE010000073.1:0-4027 GCA_046047895.1 Planctomycetota bacterium
AGCTGGCCGGTGTGGGCGTAGATGCCGCACTGCTTGAAGAGCGGATCCATGCCGAAGGTTCGCGACTCGTCGGGCACGATCGGCACGATGTACTTTCCGACCTGCTTGTCCTTGAGCAGCGACGCCATCAGCGTCACCGCCCCGGTGGTTGTGGAAACCTCGCGGCCGGCGCTCTTCTCGATGAACCCCAGGTAGTCGGCGAGCTTCGGGGTCTCGAGCTTCGGCGACTCGAGCGGCCGCGTGGGCACATAGCCTCCGAGCGCCGCCCGCCGTTCGCGGAGGTACCGCATCTCCTCCGAATCCTCGGCCGGCTTGTAAAAGGGCGCCTTGGCCACCTCGTCGTCGGAAATCGGAATTCCGAACCGCGACCGGAAGGCCCGCAGTTCGTCTTCGTTGAGCTTCTTCTGCTGGTGGGTGACGTTGCGGCCTTCGCCCACCTCGCCGAGGCCGTAGCCCTTGATCGTCTTGGCGATGATCACGGTCGGCTTGCCGTGGCACTTCATGGCCGCGTCGTAGGCGGCGTAGACCTTCTCGGGATCGTGGCCGCCCCGCTTGAGCTTCTTGAGCTTCTCGTCGGAGAGGTGGGCCACCATCTCCAGCAGCTTTGGATCAGCCCCGAAGAAATGCTCGCGGATGTAATCGCCCTGCATCACGGTGTACTTTTGGTACTGGCCGTCCACGATCTCGTTCATCCGCTTGACGAGCAGGCCCTCGTCATCCTTGTCGAGGAGCGAATCCCAGTCTTCGCCCCAGATCACCTTGATCACGTTCCAGCCGGCGCCGCGGAAGACGCCCTCGAGTTCTTGAATGATCTTGCCGTTGCCCCGCACCGGCCCGTCGAGCCGCTGGAGGTTGCAGTTGATCACGAACACGAGATTGTCGAGTTCTTCCCGGGCGGCCAGGGAAATCGCGCCGAGGGTCTCCGGTTCGTCGGTCTCGCCGTCGCCGATGAAGCACCAGACATGCTGCCGGCTCGTGTCCTTGATGCCCCGGTCCTGCAGGTATTTGTTGAACCGCGCCTGATAGATCGCCATCAGCGGGCCGAGGCCCATCGACACCGTCGGAAACTCCCAGAAGCCCGGCATCAGCCAGGGATGCGGGTAGCTCGACAGCCCGCCGCCGACGGCGAGTTCTCGCCGGAAGTTCTCCAACTGCTTCTCGGAAATCCGGCCTTCGAGGAAGGCGCGGGAATAGACGCCGGGCGATGCGTGGCCCTGGAAGTAGACCTGGTCGCCCGAATAGTCGTCGCCTCGGCCGCGAATGAAGTGGTTCATCGCCACGTCCACGAGCGTCGCCGACGAGGCGAAGGTCGAGATGTGGCCGCCGATGCTCTTGTCTTCCCGGTTGGCCCGCACCACCATCGCCATCGCGTTCCAGCGGATGATGCTCTTGATCCGCCGCTCGATCTCCCGATTGCCGGGAAAGGGGGGCTGCCGATCGACCGGAATCGTGTTGATGTAGGGCGTGGTGGCAGAAAACGGGATCGAAACCCCGAGCCGGTAGGCCTCCTGCTCGATCGCCTGGAGGAGGTAGGCGGCCCGGTCCCCACCCCGGCTGTTGATCACATACCGGAGCGAGTCGAGCCATTCCCTGGTTTCCGTGGGGTCGGAATCCACCGCCGAGACGCCGTCGGCCAGTTCCGGTTGCCCGGTGCCCGATGCTCCGGCCTGGGCGATCGCCATCGGCATGTGGGCACCGCGGGGCAAAGAGGTCGTCGCCGCCCCGGTTCCCTGGTCCCCCACGTCACTGCCGGCGTGGTCGATGTCGCGGGGGGGCATGGCGGGCTCCGAAGGGGTAGGGAAGACTATGCGGATTATCCGGGGGATTCCGGCTTCAGTAAATACCGGATCGCGACGCGGGGGAGCGGGGCCAAATCCGGCCGCAGGCCGCGAACCCGACGGGCGGCCTGCCCCCGGGCTTGATCCCACCGGCAGGTCTCCCCGATTCAGCGAGCCGCCGTTTCCGACCGCGGCCTGTAGATCTCGGTCGCGAGTCCGAAATAGTTCTCGGCGGAGAAGGCGACCGTTTCGCCAAGCGTGGGGTGGGGGTGGATCGTCTCCATCAAATCGCGGGCGACGCAGCCCATCTCGATCGCGAGGGCACCCTCTGCGATCAGTTCGCCGGCTCCGGGGCCCACGATGCCCACGCCAAGCACCATCTCCGTTTCCGGGTCGACCAGCAGTTTCGTCATCCCGTCGGTTCGGCCCAGGGCGTGCGCCCGGCCGCTCGCGGCCCAGGGGTAGCGGCTAATCTCCACCGACCGGCCGGCCGCGGCTGCCTCGCTTTCGGTCAGTCCCGCCCAGGCGATTTCAGGATCGGTGAAGACGACGGCCGGAATGCACCGGGGCGCGAACACGGCTGGCTCGCCATGGAGGCTCTCCACGGCAACCTTGCCCTGATGGCTGGCGCGGTGGGCCAGCATCGGCTCGCCGCACACGTCGCCGATCGCGAGAATCCGCGGGTCGGCGGTTCGCTGCTGGCCATCGACTTCAACGAACCCCTTGGCGTTCACGACCACGCCGGTGGTCTCGAGCCCCATGCCGTCCGAATTCGGCCGCCGCCCGACGGCGACGAGCACCCGGGAGTATTCCCGGGAGAACGGCCCCTCCGGCCCCTCGAACTTCACCCGCACCGCAGCACCGGTGTCTTCCAGCCCCACCACTTTGGTCCGGAGGTGGATGGCTGAAAAGAGCTTTTCGAGCCGCTGCTGGAGCGGCTTGACGAGATCGCGGTCGGCTCCCGGCAGGAGGGTGTCGGTCAACTCGACGACCGACACCTGCGAGCCGAGTTCGGCGTAGACGGTGCCCATCTCCAGCCCGATGTAGCCGCCCCCGACGACGAGCAGCGACTCTGGGATGTCTTGGAGTTCGAGGGCGCCAGTGGAATCCATCACCCGCGGACTGCCGATGTCAAAGGCCGGAATCCGAGCCGGCCGGGAGCCAGACGCGAGGATGCAATGGTCGAACGTGACCGTCTCGCTGCCCGAAGCGGTCTTCACCTCGAGGCTGCCCGATCCGGTGAACCGGGCCTCGCCCTGAATCCGCGTCACATTGCGGCGGCGGGCGAGCGTGGCCAGGCCGCCGGTGAGCGTGGCAATCACCTTCTCCTTCCGGGCTCGGAGGGCGTCGATCTTGACCGTCGGTGGCGAAAACTCCACGCCCCACTCGCCCAGTTCCCGGGTCTCGGCCAGCACCCGGCCGACATGAAGCAGCGCCTTCGAGGGAATGCAGCCCCGCAGCAGGCAGGTGCCCCCGAGACGCTCGTCACGGTCGACGATTGCCACCTCCATGCCGAGATCAGCCGCGAGAAAGGCGGCCGCGTAGCCGCCGGGCCCACCGCCGAGCACCACCAGGGGAACGTGCATCGAGTCGCTTTCGGGTTGCAGGCGGCGGGCTGTAGCCCGGACCACCGCGGGATTGGGATCGATCGCTGTCGCGGCGTTGTTGTAGTTTCGTCGGGCAAGGCGTTCAAGGAAGCCGGGCCGGGGACCTCCCCCGGCCGCCCGCCGGGAATCCCTCCATGCCCGTGCCTGCCGTGTGGCTGCGACTCGGCGCCGTGCTCCGCCCGTGGTTCGCGGCGGCGTTCACGCTCGACACCCGCAGCCTTGCCCTCTATCGGATTGGCCTCGGCTGCCTGCTCGTGGCCGACAGTCTGCTCCGCAGTCGCGACGTTTCGCTGATGCTCGGCCCCGACGGCATCATGCCGCCGGATCTCGTGCGGACCTACCTCGGCCATCCCACCCAGTGGTCGCTGGCCCTGGCCCACGACGCCCTCTGGTGGAACGGCTGCGTGCTCGGCCTCGAAGCCCTGGCCGGGCTGCTCCTCGTGGCCGGGCTGTTGACGAGGACGGCCACCATCCTCGGTTGGATCGCCGTAGTCAGCCTGATCCGCCGCACGGTGCTTGCCAACAACTCGGGCGACATCTGGCTCGCCTGCCAGCTGCTCTGGGCCTCGTTTCTGCCGTTGGCCGCCCGATGGTCCCTCGACGGTCGCCGGGCCGGCGGCGGGCCCCCTCCAGCGGCCGTGC
>JBJOHE010000074.1:0-9033 GCA_046047895.1 Planctomycetota bacterium
GGTGGTGCGATCGGCCTCGGGCTGAAGGGCGAGCCCACGGGCCGCGAGCTTCTCGGTCACAAGCTCGTCGATCGCGGCTGCCACGTCCGCGGTCTCGGGCCTGGCGGGCGGCACGAACGCCCAATGGGGCTGGTATTCCGCGCCGGCAGCGATCCACTGCTCGAGCAGGGCCACCTGCTCCGGAGACAGCCGGCCAAGCTTGGCCTCCGGAGGCGGCATGACCAGATCTGGATCGACCTCTTTGATCCGGTTCAACAGCTCGCTGGCAGTCGGATTACCGGGCACGATCGCCCGGCTGCCGCTGTCGAGTTCCGCAGTGGCGGCCTCGAACTGGTCGAGCCGGAGACCCGCCTCCCGATTCGCCGAGTCTGGACCATGGCAGGCGAAGCAGTTCTCGGAGAGGATCGGCCGGATGTCGTCGTTGAACGCAGGTGATGGTTGCTCGCCTGCACCGACGGTCGCAGCCCGCACCCAGCCGCAGGCCACGAGCAGTCCGGTGGCGGCGATGACGAATCGACCGCGGTTCGAGCGGGGCGGAGTCACGGCGCAGCCTTCCGGGGCGATCAGAGCCGGCGAGCACGAATGTCGCGAAACTCGACCTTCATCGCTCGCTTCGGGTGGACCTGCAGGCCGATCGGGCCGGGGGCGGCGTACTTCGCGTCGGTGTACTGCGAAACCTGCTCGCCATTGAGCCAGACGGTGAACGTGTCGCCTCTTGCCTCGACGCGGAAGTGGTTCCACTCGCCCGGCTTCAGCAGTTCGTCGACCCGTGTCGCCAGCCCCGACTCGGGGTAGCGGCCGGTGTAGAAGCAGCAGGTCATGTCTCGCTTGAGGCTGCTCGAAATCCCGATCTGCACCTGCACCTCGGGGGTTCGGAGCATGAAGCCGCTGTCGATCTCGCCGTCAAACCGCACGTCGGCCTCGATGACCACGTCGCCATACTCCGCTTCCGTCCGAAGCATCGAGCCGGTGAGGGCGGCGTCGTTTTCGCCGATCAAGACACCGTCCTCGACCCGCCAGAACGGGCTCTCGGCCGGCTGCCAACCTGTGAGGTCGCGGCCATTGAAGATCGGCTCGAGCGAGGCGTTGGCCGGCTCCTCGGCTCTGGTGAGGCTGCCGGCGGTGACCAGCAGGAGGGCGACGGTGGCAGCGAACCAGGAAAGCCTCGGCATGGGACGGTGATCCGAAGTGTGGAATGAGGACAAACGACCGCGGCGATGGAGGGCCTCAGCAGTATTCTACTCGGCCCTGTCTGCTGATCTCCACGACGTGGCTTCCGAGTTTTGGGCGAGGTCGCGGATTGGAGAACAACACGCCTGGCTTTTTTGCGCAACTTGGATGCCGAGATGTTCGGATGTTGATGGCCGCTCGCAGGGGGTCGGGGCTGCCGGTATCCTCTCGCTGGACGTTCACTGCGGCCCTCCAGGCCTCCGTTCACTGCGTGTCCGCTGCGCTTCGCCATCCTGGCTTCGCTTGCTTCCACAGCTCGCTCGAGGATACCGGCAGCCCCTCACGCGGTTTTCGGGGACTGCGGTCGGAGGAAGTGGCAGTCGGTTTTTGATTCCTGGGAGCGGGGTCGTGACGAAGATCAGACGCGTGGCTGCTTTTGGCGGGAAACGCATGGGTGATGGTCGTGGTCGCAGGCGCTGGTTGGGCGGCTGGTTCGGCTTCGTGCTCGCGGCCGCGGCGACGCATGACGATCTGGCCGCCGGCGAGCGGGGGCTCGTGGACGTGAGCCGATCGCGGCATGTCGCGATGAGCATGGTCGATCTCGATGACGTTCGCTGGGGCAAAGGCCTGCTCGGGGAGCGGTTCGAGGTCTGCCGGGCGGCCACGCTCCCGCACCTCTGGCAGGTGTTTCAGGATTCCCGGGCGAGTCACGCCTGGGACAACTTCCGGCTGGCGGCCGGCGAGACGGCGGTGGGCCGGGGCGATGGGCTGCCGCACGGGCCACCCTTCAATGACGGCGACTTTCTCAAATGGCTCGAGGCGCTGGTCCAGGTGCAGGCCGTTGCGAAGCAGGCTCCGCCGGGGCTCGGTGAGGCGGAGACCGACGCCATCATCGCCGTGATCGCCAAGGCCCAACGCCCCGACGGGTATCTGCATACGCCCACGATCGTCCGTCAGCGGTCTGCATCGGGCCCGCAGGAGTTTGCCGACCGCGAGCACTTCGAGACCTACAACATGGGCCATCTGATGACGACGGCCTGCGTGCATCATCGGGCGACCGGCAAGACGACGCTGCTCGACTGCGGCATCAAGGCGGCCGACTACCTCGAACGGCTCTGCCGGGAGAAGCCCGAGGAACTCGCCCGCAACGCGATCTGCCCGAGCCACATGATGGGAGTGGCTGAACTCTATCGACTCACCCATGAGCCTCGCTACCTGGAGCTCGCCCGCCGGCTGGTCGCGATCCGTGACCTCGTGCCGCCGGATGTGGCCAGCGATCAGAACCAAGACCGGGTGCCCTTCCGGCAGGCGACCGAGGCGGTGGGCCATGCGGTGCGGGCGAACTATCTTTATGCAGGCGTCGCCGACCTCGTGGCTGAAGATGCGGACCAGGGCCTTTCGGCCTCGCTCCGCGCGCTCGATCGCGACGTGGCCGACCGCAAGCTGTATCTGACCGGGATGACTGGGGCCCTCTACGACGGCGCCTCGCCCGATGGCGTGCCCTCCAAGCTCCATGCCGCGATCAAGACCGTGCACCAGGCCTACGGTCGGCCCTATCAGCTCCCGAACCTCACGGCCTACAACGAGACCTGCGCCACGATCGGCTACGCGATGTGGCTCTGGCGGATGCTGCTGGTCACGGGTGAGCCGCGGTATGCCGATCTCTTCGAGGAGGTGCTCTACAACGGCGTGCTTCCGGGCGTGAGCCTCGACGGTACCGACTACTTCTATGTCAATCCGTTGCGGAAGCTTGCCGACTTCACGGTGCCGCTCCGCTGGTCGCGAACCCGCACCCCCACGATCCCCTCGTCGTTCTGCTGCCCGCCGAACGTGGCCCGGACGATCGCTGAGGCCCACAACTACTGCTACACGGTCGGCCCCGACGTGCTCTGGGTGCAGCTCTACGCCGCCAGCGAACTCGACACGACCCTGCCCGGCGGTGGACGGCTGCGACTGCGGCAGGAGACCGAGTATCCCTGGGCCGGCCAGGTGGCGGTCGTGATCGCCGAGGCTCCCGAGCGGGAGATCGATCTCCGGCTTCGGATTCCGGGCTGGGTGCGGCCCGGCGGGGCAACGCTCACCGTCAACGGCCAACCAACTGCGGTGGAGCTGACGCCGGGCACCTATGCCGCGCTGCCTCGCCGCTTCAGCCCAGGCGATCGGGTGGAACTCAACCTGGTGATGCCGCCGGTGCTCGTGGAAGCCAATCCGCTCGTGGAGGAGACGCTTGGCCAGGTCGCCGTGCGGCGGGGGCCGCTCGTCTACTGCCTCGAGACCAACGATCTCCCGGAAGGCGTGCGGCTGATGGATGTTGTGATCCCCGTGGCCGGCTGCCTTGAATCCTTTGCCATACGGCCGGGCGAGATCAACGGCACGCGGGTCGTGCTCATTACGGCCGCCGGGGCGACGCGGAGCACCGACCCCTGGCCGGCCGGCCGCCTCTATCGCGAGGTCGCGGCTCCGGCGACCAGCCCCATCAATCTCACCTTTGTGCCCTACTACGCCTGGGGCAACCGCGGTGACACCGACATGACCGTGTGGATCCCTGCTGCGCATTGAAGCGCAATCCGGGCCTCGTGGCGGTGCTGGATATACTTCACGTCATGGGGCTTCACACGCGGCATTCAGGGCAGGAGCCGAGTCGGGCGGCGGCAGCCATCTGCTTGCTGGTGGCCGGCATGACGCATGCCGTCGCCGGCGAGCCGCTCGACTTCAATCGGCACATCCGGCCGATCCTGGCCGAGAACTGCTTCGCCTGCCACGGGCAGGACGCCAACAAACGCGAGGCTGGCCTGCGGCTTGACGATCGGGCGGCCGCCGTCGAGCTCCGGGCGATCGTGCCCGGTGATCCCGGTGCGAGCAGCATCCTCGAGCGGATTCACTCGAGCGACGAAGACGTGATCATGCCGCCGCCCGACTCCAATCGGCGGCTGACGGCCGAACAAAAACGGCTGCTCCAGCGGTGGGTCGCGGAGGGCGCTGCCTATCAGCCGCACTGGGCGTTCGTGCCGCCGGTGCGACCTGCGGCGCCGCCCGTGCAGAACGAGGCCTGGTGCCGCAGCGATCTCGACCGGTTCGTGCTCGCTCGGCTCGAGGCGGCGGGGGGCGAACCCTCGGCCGAAGCTGACCGGGTCACGCTGATCCGCCGGCTCCACGCCGATCTCGTCGGGCTGCCGCCCACGCCCGAGGAGGTCGACGCCTTCCTGGCTGATACCGATCCGAACGCCTACGAAAACCTCGTCGATCGGCTGCTTGCCTCGCGGCACTACGGCGAGCGGATGGCCCTGGACTGGCTCGATGCCGCCCGGTATGCCGATTCCAACGGCTTTCAGCAGGATGGCGACACCTGGCAGTGGATCTGGAGGGACTGGGTGGTGAAGGCCCTCAATGCCGACATGCCCTTCGATCAATTCTCGATCGAGCAGCTCGCCGGTGATCTTCTGCCTGAGCCCACCGTCGAGCAGCGGATCGCCTCCGGCTTCAACCGCAACCATCTGCTCAACGGCGAGGGCGGTGCGATTCCGGAGGAGCAACGGTTCAACAATCTCTTCGATCGGGTCGACACCACGAGCACCACCTGGCTGGGCGTGACAGTGGCCTGCGCCCAGTGCCACGACCACAAGTTCGACCCGATCACGCAACATGATTACTACGCTCTGCTCGACGCCTTCAATCGGGTGCCCGAGACGGGCCTGCCCACCCGCTACTCCGCCCGGATCCGGGTGGCCCCGCCGGTGGTAGAGCTTCCTGACGAGGCGACGACGCAGCGGCTGGCCGAGCTTGAGGCGGCGATGAAGGCCCGGGAGGGCGAATCGAAGCCGGTGCTGGACGCGATCTTCACCGCCTGGAAAACCGGGTTTCTCGCTGGAGGTTTGCCGGCGAGCGTCGACGAATTGCCGCCAAATCTGGTGCGGTCGTTGCGGATCCCGGCGGCGGAGCGGCGGAAGAAAGACCGGGCACGGCTCGATCGTGAACTGCGGGCCTATTTCAATGAGCGGGAGAAGGCAGGCCTGATCCGGCAGCTGCCCGAGGTCGTGGCCTACGACGCGGCCCGCACGGCCTACGAGGAGTTCAAGGGGGATCAAATCCCGCGGGTAATGGTGATGAGCGACGCCGAGCCCCGGGCGACGCGGATTCTCGACCGCGGCGACTATCTGGCTCCGGTCGGCGAGCCGGTCGGCTTCGCCACGCCGGCTTTCCTGCCGCCGCTGCCCGACGACCTTCCCCGGAACCGGCTCGGCCTCGCCCGCTGGCTGTTCCTGCCCGATCATCCGCTCACGGCCCGAGTGCAGGTCAACCGGATGTGGCGGCAGTTTTTCGGCCAGGGCATCGTCAAGACGCCGGAGGATCTCGGCGTGCAGTGCGAGTATCCCGAACACAAGGACCTGCTCGATTGGCTGGCGGTTGAATTTCGCGAGGGAGGCTGGAGCCAAAAGCGGATGTACCGGCTGATCGTGACGAGCGCCGCCTACCGGCAGTCGAGCCGAGTGACGCCCGAACAGGCCGCCCGTGATCCCGAGAACCGGCTGTTTGGTCGAGCCTCGCGGTTTCGGATGCCGGCGATGGTGCTCCGCGACGTGGCCTTGGCCTCGGCGGGGCTCGTCGATCTCCGGGTGGGCGGCCCGCCGGTCTATCCCTACCAGCCCGATGGCATCTGGGAGTCGCTCGCGATCACGAAGGAACGCGACTTTACCTACCCGGCCTCGCATGGCTCCGACCTCTATCGACGCAGCCTCTACACCTTCTGGCGGCGGACGGTGAGCCCCGCCAACGTGTTCGACGCCGCCAACCGCACGAATTGCTCCGTCCGAACGCTCCGCACCTGCACGCCGCTCCATGCGCTGACCACGCTCAACGACCCGACCTGGGGCGAGGCTGCCCGGATGCTGGCCGAGCGGGCGATGCTGGCCGTGGATGACACCGACGGGCGGCTAACGTTCGCGTTCCGGCGGGTGCTGGGCCGCAGTCCGGGCTCGGAAGACCTCGCGGCGCTCCGCCGGGCCCACGACCGCCAGTTGATGTTCTACGAGGCCGATCCCTCGGCGGCCGCGGCGGTCGTCTCGGTCGGTGAGAGCCCGCGGAACGACGCGCTCCCCGTCGTGCGGCATGCCGCCCTCGCGGCCACCTGCCTTGCGATTCTCAACCTCGACGAGGCGTTGACCCGGGAATGATTGGCACGGGCAATCCCTCGCTGGCGCCGAGCTCAAGGAAGGATCATCGATGACGGCACACCATTCGCTCCTGCAGGAGAACGCCCGCCGGGTGACGCGGCGGCAGCTCTTCGGTTCGGCCGCAACGGGCCTTGGGTCGCTGGCGCTCTCGTCGCTGATGGCCCGTGACAGCCGGGCGGCGGCGGGGCTTCCGGGCCTGCCGCATCATCCACCGCGGGCCAAGCGGGTGGTGATGCTCTGGCAGGGGGGCGGTCCATCGCATGTCGATCTCTTTGATCCCAAGCCGCTGCTGGCCGAGCGGGCCGGGCAGGACGTTCCCGACAGCGTTCGCGGCTCGACCCGGCTCTCGACGATGTCGAGCGGCTATGCGAAGTGGCCGGCGGTGCCGGCGATCCGGGGCTACCGCCGCTACGGCGAGGCGGGCACCGAGATCAGCGAACTCCTGCCCGAGATCGGCAGTCTCGCCGACCGGTTCTGCCTCGTCCGCAGCCTCAACACCGAATCGGTGAACCACGCCCCGGGTGTCACGTTCTTCTTGACCGGCTCCCAGGTGCCGGGCCGGCCGAGCATGGGCTCCTGGCTCTCCTACGGCCTCGGGAGCGAGGCCGACGATCTGCCCGCCTTCGTGGTGATGACCTCGTCGGACAAGCAGAAGAGCTGCGGCCAGCTGTTCTTCGATTACTACTGGGGCAGCGGGTTTCTGCCCAGTCGCTTCCAGGGCGTACGATTTCGCAACACCGGCGACCCGGTGCCGTATCTCGCGAATCCGCCCGGAGTGTCGGCCGCCTCTCGCCGGGCGCTGCTCGACGACATCGCCGCCATCAACCGGGCCCATCTCGCCGACTACGGCGATCCCGAGATCGATACCCGGATCGCCGCCTACGAGATGGCCTACAAGATGCAGGCCAGCGTGCCGGGGCTGGTGGACTTCTCCGACGAGCCGAAGCACGTGCTCGATCGCTACGGCCCCGATGTGCACGTGCAGGGCAGCTACGCCTACAACTGCCTCGTCGCCCGCCGGCTCCTGGAGCGGGACGTGCGGTTCGTGCAGCTGATGCACGCCGGCTGGGATCAGCACACCAACCTCTTCACCCAGCTCGAGATTCAGTGCCGCGACACCGACGCCCCCTCGGCGGCGCTCGTCCGTGACCTGGAAGAGCGTGGCCTGCTCGACGACACGCTCGTGATCTGGGGGGGCGAGTTTGGCCGCACCCCCTTCGGCCAGGGCGATCCGGCCGCTCCCAAGGGCCGCGACCACTTTGGCCGGGCCTTCGCCTGGTGGCTGGCGGGCGGCGGCATCAAGCCCGGCCACGTCTACGGCGGCAGCGACGAGTGGGGCTGGAACATCACGGCCGACCCCGTTCACGTGCACGACATGCAGGCCACGATCATGCACCTCCTGGGCATCGACCACACTCGGCTCACCTACCGCTACCAGGGCCGCCAGTTCCGGCTCACCGACGTGCATGGCCACGTCGTGAAGGGCATCCTGGCCTGACTCGCGTCGGGGGCTCTTATTGCGACGGCCCGCTCGCCCAAGTCCGGCCGGCGGTGAACCGGTCGAGGGCGACGGCGGCGAGGATCACGAGGCCCTTGATCACCTGCTGCCAATAGGGCGAGACGTCGAGTAGCACGAGGCCGACGTTCAAGACACCGATCAACAGGCAGCCGAGCACGGTGCCGCCGACCGTTCCGCGGCCGCCGCTCAGCGAGGCGCCGCCGATCACCACCGCGGCGATCGCATCGAGTTCGTAGCCCTCGCCGGCGTCGGGCGTGGCGGCGTTGAGCCGGGCCGAGAGGAGCACGCCGGCCACACCGGCCAGGGCTCCGCACCAGAGATAGGCCCGCCGCTTGATCGCAGCGACAGGCAGTCCGCTCAGGGCGGCGGCCCGCTCGTTGCCTCCGACGGCGTAGAGCCCGCGGCCGAAGCGGGTGCGATCGGTCACCACCGCCACGATCGCCGCCAGCAGGCCAGCCACGACGATCGGCATCGGCAGCCAGCCGAGGCCGGGGATCGCGTCGAGCCGGCCGTTGCCGAGGAAGGCGAAGGTCGCGCCGAGGTCGTGGATCGGATTGCCGCCCGTCCAGAGGAGCGTGAGGCCGCGGGCGATGCCGAGCATCCCGAGCGTGGCCACGAACGGCGGCAGCCCGAACACGGTCACGGCCGTGCCGTTGCAGAGCCCCACGAGCATCCCCACGCCGATGCCGGCCAGGATGCCGCCGAGCGGGGTGACCTCGATGAGCGTGTTGAACCGCTCGAGCCGGATGCCCGACTTCACGAGCCCGGCGGCCACGCTACCGGCGAGCGCGAGGGTGGAGCCGACGGAAAGGTCGATCCCGCCGGAAAGCACGACCAGCGTCATCCCCACCGACAGGCAGAGATTCACCGCGATCTGCCGGAGCACGTTCTGGAGGTTCTGTTCGGTCCAGAAGGAATCAGTCGTGACCGCCAGCAGCAACACGAGCACCGCCAGCACCCAGGCGGAACGGAACCGCACGAGGAGCGAGAGGAACTGGCCGCGGTCAGGCAGCCGGGGGAAACCTATCACGAGAGCACCTCCGAAGATCGATCGGCCGGGATCGCGGCGTGGAGCAACGCCTGCTCGGTGGCCTCCGCTCGGGTGAAGGAGCCGGTCAGCCGGCCTTCGCAGAGCACGAGCACGCGGTCGGCAATCCCAAGAAGCTCGGGCAG
>JBJOHE010000075.1:0-2665 GCA_046047895.1 Planctomycetota bacterium
GCTGACCGATCGGGCAAACAACCCACTGCTGCCGAACAAGGCCGACGGATCAACCTCCTTCTTGATCGAACTGGGGGCTGTGCCTTCCGCTCCGACGGCCCTCGCGGGGAGCGTGGGTGACCGCCAGGTGATGCTGGAGTGGTCGGCACCAGTGAGCGACGGCCCGATCCTCGGCTACCGGGTGCGGTGGCAGTTGGCTGGCAGCGGCCAAGCGGGCTGGACACCTTGGGTTGATACCGGAAGCACGGTGACGAGTTACACCGTTGGTCCCGATGCCTATCCGCTGACGAATGCCATGGCCTACAACTTCGAAGTGCTCGCCGTGAACGGGTACGGAGAGGGGGCAGCGGTGGCGACGGGGCCACTCACCCCCCGGGTGCCTGCTCCCGCCCCGCTGTCGCTTGCGACGGTTCCGTCAACAGGCCCGTATTACACAGGCGTGGTGAACCTCTCTTGGGTGGCTCCCGGCATGCCGGCCGGCGAGACGCTGGTGGACTACAAGGTCGAGTACCGGGCCGTCGGATCAGCAGGCTGGAGCCGTGTGAGCCCCGATCCTGTCAGCCTCGATCCGGCTGCGGCGATCTATGGCCTCGTCAACGGTCGGGCCTACGAATTCCGAGTGACGACGGTGACGAATCTCGGCGACGGCCTCGCAGCCACTGCAACGGCGACGACCGTGGGCCTGCCCGGTGCGCCCGCCGCTGTTGCTGCCACGACGGGTGACAAGTCTGCGACCGTGACCTGGGTTCCAGTGACCGGCGAGGCCGCCGGCGGCAGCGAAATCACGGCCTACCGGGTCGAGTGGAGCACCAACGGCACGACTTGGAACGGTATGGATGTGGCCGGAACCGCGTCGACGGCCGTGATCACGGGCCTTATGAACAACACCACGTATGTCGTGCGGGTCGCGGCTCGCAACTCACAGGGCCTTGGTTTCTATACCCCAGCCTCAGGCAGCGTTACGCCGCAGGAACTCTCGGGCCCGCCGACGCGGCTGACTGGCTTGGCAGCGAATGGTGCTGTTTCGCTCGTCTGGACTGCGCCTCAGCCCTCCGTCTTGGCTGGCCCGGTGATCGACTATGTGGTTCAGGCATCGACGAACTATGCGGGGGACGTGAACGCGGCGACCTGGGTGACCCTGGCCGATGGCGTATCGACGCTCACCCGGGCAACAGTCTTGGTGCCCAACGGAGTGGGCCATGTGTTCCGGGTTGCTGCTGTGACAAAGAACGGCGTCGGGGCCTACTCGCTCCCGTCTCCGTTGTTCACACCATTCGATCCGGCAGGTCTGCCCGGTGTTCCGACCATCACCGTGGCGACGAGCCCACAGGCGGGTCGAGCAAAGCTCGTCTGGGAGGCTCCCGCGACGAATTCTGGAGGTCCGATCGCTTCCTACACGGTTCGGTACCGGCTTGCCGGAACCCCCACTTGGCGGACCGTGCAGCGAACCAATGAGCTGGTCGTGTTCCAGGGATTGGCTAGCGGCCAGACGTATGAATTCCAGGTGCAGGCAGTGAATACTGCAGGAGCCGGAGCTTTCGGGGAACCCGTTACCATCCGTGTGCTCTGACTGGTCAGACTCGTACGGCGATCTCAGTAGCGGCCCTCGAGGCCGATGCTGACACCCTGGAGGACGACACCTCCGTTGGTGTTCAGCGAGCCTTCGACGGGCTGCCCGGGCACCAGGTTCTGGCCACTGAGTTGCTGGGTGGGCTGGGCGATGCCCGAGAGCCAGAGACCGAAGTAGCCAAGCCGGAAGTCGATGCAGGATGTGAGCGGAAACACGCCCGTCACTCCGACTTCACCGATGAAGGCACAACTGGCAGGTTCGTCGGCCACCGCGACCGACACGGTGCCGGGGCTCGCGGGGTCGTTGGTCGAATAGACCGACGACTGCACGGCCGTGTTGTAGTAGGCACCGGCCTTGATCAGCGAGTCGAGCCGAAACCAGCCGAGCCGCAGGAGATTGGCATCGAGTCCGATCTGCCCACCGTACATGTCGTTGAAGCAATCGGTCTCATAGAGGTCATTGATGCCCAGCGTGCTGACGGTGTCGGTGAGCGTGAATTCCTCCTGCCATTCGACCCACCGAAAGCCCGCGATCCAACGGAGATTCGGGCCATCCGCGATCAGCCGATTGAGTTCAAAACTCTGGACCCGGCTGCCGAGATTCACATTGCCCGAATCAAACGGCTGAGCGGGAGTGTCGCTGTAGATCCCCGGAGGCGCGAGGGCATATTGATAGGCCGAATTGAGCGGCAGCGGCCGCTGGCTGCGGAAGTTGGCTGCCCGCAGATACGTGGCCTCGATGCCGTGGCCGGTGCACTTGTCGAACCGGATCACCGAGACCCGCGGGCCCGCCGCGGCGGTACTGTCGAGGCCGTTGGCGTTGAGAATCGGGAACCCGGTGGTGCTTGACTCGACCAGGGGCCGGTCGGGTGGGGCATTTCGCCAGAGAATGAGGGCGTCGGCCCGGCCGACCCAGCAGGCGTCCTTGTGATGGGCGAGGCACCGCTCCAGGAACGACGGATGCCGACACTCGTCGCAACCGCCGACGCAGCCGGTGCAGTAGGCGTAGTCCCCGGCGAAGCCCTGCGAGTCGAATTCCATCGGGCCGGTGGTGACCGGGTCGCCGGTGAATGCCCCGTGCTGATCGTCGCTGACC
>JBJOHE010000076.1:0-24037 GCA_046047895.1 Planctomycetota bacterium
TGGATCACGAACGGCCGGTTTCAGTCTGGATGGTGGCTCGGGTCAAATCCGCACCTGGCAGCCGCGGCAGAAAAAGGTGGCCCGCTGGGCGAGCACGATCCGCTCGATGGCTATCCCGCAACTCCGGCAGGGTTCACCTTCGCGGCCGTACACGCGGTGCCGCTGCTGGGCGCGGCCGGGGCGGGAATCGGCCGTGCGGTAGGTCTCGTCGCCGATGCTCGAGCCCTCGAGCCGGACCGCCTCGGCGAGCACCCGCCGGGCCTCGCGGGCGATTCGCTCCCAGGCGTCGCGACCGAGCCGCCGGCAGCGGGCGCGGGGATCGATGCCTGCCCGAAACAGGATCTCGCAGGCATAAATATTGCCGATGCCCGCCACGGCCCGCTGATCGAGGAGTGCAGCCTTCACGGCTCGCTGCGAGCGGCCAAGCCTGGCGGCCAGGTCGTCGCCCGTGATCAGAAGACCGTCGGGGCCGAGCTTCACGGGGCCGCAGGCCGCGTCAAAGCCGGCCTGGTCGAGCAGACTGATCGTGCCCAGGCCCCGTCGGTCCCAAAACAGAAACTGCCGCGGCTTGGAAGCCCCTTCGAGTTTGATCACCATCCGCACGTGCGATGCCGAGGGAGGCTCGACGACGAGCATCAGCCCCGTCATCCGCGGCTCGATCACGAGCCAGCGACGGCCGGCATCGGAACCGCTTCGACAGGCCGCCGCAGTCAGCTCCAACACGACCCGCTTGCCCCGCCGGCTCACCGCCGCAATCTCGGCCCCCGCGAGCCACCGGGAGATCGTCGGGCGGGCAGGCCGAACGAGCAGCGGCCGCACCGGCCCGCGGGGAAACTCCACCCGCCCGATCCGCCGCCCCACGATTCCCGCCAGGCCGCGGCACATCGTCTCGACTTCAGGCAGTTCTGGCATGCCGGCCAGTGTAGGGCGGGTCGCGGTTTGCGGCCGCCCCCGAGCCGGCAGACCCACCGCGACCATCGGAGGCTCGGGGGTCGGCAAACGCTCGCGGAGCATCGGGGCGTATCCTCGCCCGCGACGCGAATTTTGCCGCCCCCGAGCCGGCAGACCCATCGTGACCAGCGGAGGCTCGGGGGTCGGCGAACGCTCGCGGAGCATCGGGGCGTATCTTCGCCCGCGACGCGACTTTTGCCGCCCCCGAGCCGGATTCCCCAGGATGCTCGCAAGGTCGAGGGTCGCTCAGCCCTCGGGGTTGTCGAGCAATTCCTGGAGCCGGGCTCGCAGCGGGGGCGGGAGCTTCGCGAGCGTCGCCGGGGTGATGATGCCGACGTCGATCATGTCGCGGAGGTGGGTTCGATCCTTGTCGCGAAAGGCGGTCAGCTTCATCGCGATCAAATCGGCCAGGTCGACGATCGGGTACCCCTCCTGCCAATCCGCCTGCGACAGGTCGGGCGCGGCTGCGAGATCCGTCGGCTTCACCGGTTCGCCTGCGAACAAAATATGGACAGCTTCGCGAGCCTTGCCCTGGGGCCCGTCGACGAAGATGTTGATGCCGAAGGTGAAGGAGTGGAGGAAGCCCACGGCCTCGAGGGCTGCGATGGCCCGCGGAAGATCCGCGCGTTCGATCAGGATGTCGACGTCGACCGTGGTGCGGACGGCCGCCGGATCGATCCGCGCCACCCAGGCGGCGACGGCGTGACCGCCGCAGACGGCGTGCGGGATGCCCGCAGCTTCGAGCGCCGCCACCGCCCGCCGGAGCCGTTCCTTGACCATGGCCACCGCCTGTTCGATCCGATCGAGCACGTCGAAGCCGACGTACACCACGCTGGGCCGGGCGGAGGCAGCAGGCTTTTCAGGTTGGGAGCTGGTGGCCATGGACCGAGTGTACGCCGCGGCCAAAACGGCCACGCGCAAGAAGTATACATGTGTTCACGTTTTCACGCAAGCCGGCCCCAAGGCCCCGCCCCGAACGGCCAGCTGGCTACACTACAGGCTCGAGGATCATCCACCCCCTGCCCCGCTGCTCCACGAACGCCATGGCCACAGCTGCTTCGCCCGTCTCGCAGGTTCCCGACTCTCTCGGCCGGTTTGGCCGCTTCGGCGGCCGCTACGTGCCGGAAACCCTCTCCGCGGCGCTCGACCAGCTGGAGCGAGAATACGACGCCGCGCTGGCCGATCCCGGCTTCGCGGCCGAACTCGACGGCCTGCTCTCCACGTTCGTGGGCCGGCCCAACCCCCTCTACTTCGCCGAGCGGCTCACGAAGCAGGCCGGCGGCGCCCAGATCTGGTTCAAGCGGGAGGACCTCAACCACACCGGCGCCCACAAGATCAACAACACCCTCGGCCAGGGCTTGCTTGCAATGCGGATGGGCAAGCGGCGGATCATCGCGGAGACAGGGGCAGGCCAACACGGCGTGGCAACGGCGACGGCCTGCGCGCGGTTCGGCCTGGAGTGCATCGTGTACATGGGGGCCGAGGACGTTCGCCGTCAGGCCCCCAACGTGCGGGCGATGCGGCTGATGGGCGCGGAGGTTCGGCCCGTGGAGAGCGGCTCCCGCACGCTCCGCGACGCGATCAACGAGGCAATGCGGGATTGGATGGCCTCGGTCGAGACCACGCATTACATCATCGGCTCGGTGGTGGGGCCGCACCCCTTCCCCCGAATCGTCCGCGACTTCCAGTCGATCATCGGCCGCGAGACGATTCATCAGTGCCAGGAGCGATTCGGTCGCCTGCCCGACACGGTGATCGCCTGCGTGGGAGGCGGCAGCAATGCGGCCGGGATGTTCTATCCCTTCGTCGATCATCCCGACGTGCGGCTCGTGGGCATCGAGGCGGGCGGCCGCTCGGCTGATCCGGGCCACCATGCTGCGAGCCTCTCCTTCGGAGCGCCCGGCATCCTGCATGGCAGCCTGAGTTACGTGCTCCAAGACCCCGACGGCCAGACGGCCGATGTCCATTCCGTCTCGGCCGGCCTCGACTATCCCGGGGTTGGTCCGGAGCATTCCTATTGGCGGGATCTCGGCCGGGTGGAGTATGCGAGCGTGACCGACGCCGAAGCACTCGATGCCTTCGACCTCGTGGCTCGCCGCGAGGGCATCCTGCCGGCCCTGGAAACCTCCCATGCCCTGGCCTGGGCCGCGAACGAGGCCGCCCGGCGGCCGGCCGATGAGATCATCGTGGTCTGCCTCTCCGGCCGGGGCGACAAAGACGCCGCCGAGATCGCCCGGCTGCGAGGCCTCAGCGAGGACGGATCCCGATGACCACTGCCGCCGCCCCCAAGCCGATCGCCGCCCTCGAGGCAATGTTTGCCGCCAACCAGGCCGCGGGCCGCAAGGCCGTCGCCCCCTTCGTGACCGCCGGTGATCCCGACCCCGCGACGACGGTGGCCGTGCTCGAGGCCCTGGCCAGGGGCGGCGCTTCGCTCTGCGAACTCGGCGTCCCTTACAGCGACCCGATCGCCGACGGCCCGGTGATCCAGGCCTCGTACACGCGAGCCCTCGCCGCCGGCATCTCGCTCGAGCAGGTCTTCGGCATCGCCCGCGAGGCGGCGACACGGGTGTCGATGCCGATGCTGGCGATGGCCAGTTATTCGCTCGTGTTTCGCCGCGGCATCGACCGATTCGTCGCCGATGCCGTCGCGGCAGGGCTGGCCGGCTTCGTCGTGCCCGACCTCCCGGTCGAGGAGTCCGACGATCTCGATGCCGCCTGTCGGTCGGCCGGCCTGGCGCTCGTGCGGCTCGTCACGCCCACGACTCCGCCGGAGCGGGCCGCGGTGATCGCGGAGAAGTCCACCGGATTTCTTTACTGTGTGTCGGTGGCCGGCGTGACCGGCGCCCGCACGGAGCTTCCCCCGGGGCTGATCGACCGGGTGAAGTGGCTGCGGACGCAGACCGACGTGCCGATCCTCGTGGGCTTCGGCATCTCCGGGCCCGATCAGGTGAAGGCCGTCTGCGAGGTCGCCGACGGTGCGATCGTGGGCTCGGCGCTCGTGCGACTCGTGGCCGAACAGGCCGGCAAGCCCGCAGCCGAAGTCACAGCCACAATCGAGCGGTTCGTGGCGAGCCTCGTCGCCGCCGCCCGCGGGTGAGCCGCCCCCGCCGCGGTGTCCGCTCGGGCCGCCTGGCCGGTCGCAGCGAGCATTGCGGCAGCTTTCGGCGGTTTGCTACGATCGAAAGTGTCGAGAGCAGGGCCGCGGCAGGCCGTAGGCCAGGCTCTCGGAGGTCAGCACCGTTCCCGCCCGGCATCGGGCGGACATGAGGCAGGCCGCGGCGGCGACCTGCACGGAGGTTCTGCCGATGATGTTCTCCGCTCAAGGCCCGTCGGACGTCGACCGATTCTTCCGCGGGGTCACCGAATACGCGTTTCACACTCGGCTCGGCGTCGTCGATCCGCCGCTCATCGAGTATGTCGCGGTGCTGCTCGTCAGATTTCTGCGGAACGAACGTCTGGCAGCGGCTCCGGGAGCGACCTCGGAATCGGCCGACGTGACGCACCTGCTGCTCGCCGCCGAGCGGCAGGCCGACGCCGATCAGGCGCGGGCGGGATTTCGACACGTCGGTGACGTGACGCTCTTCTGGAGCGGCCTCTTTCCCGAGGCCATCGCCCGATCCCGGTCAGCCGGACCGGCCGCGGGCCTCACCGGCTTCAAGGAAACCGGCCGCCGTGCCTACTGGATGGCGAGCACGCTCGAGCCCGACACCGCAGCCGAGGAACGGGCGCTGTTCGAGCGGCTGGCCCACGAGTACGACCTCTGCGTCGAGGGCCTCGGCGAAGTCCGCCGTGTCTGGGGCGACCCGGCCTCGTGATCCGAAGCGGGGCGGATTCGGGCAGGCTGCAAGCCTGCCCCCACGGGTCGACTCGCACCGGAGCCTCCCGGCAGGGCTGCGAAACTCGCGCCACGAACCCGTCGACTTCCGGCCCGGGTGTTCGGCAAGCAAGACCCGTGGCCGCAGGCTTGGAGCCTGCGGAATCCGGCGTCTATCCCACTGCCTCCTTCCCGGTTGCTATCCCAGTGGCCAGTGGCCAGTGGCCAGTGGCCATGCGCGGGAAGCCGTCCGCGTTCAGTCTGATTGCTCGTCGACGAGCTGCGCCTGCCACGGGGGCTCGTAGCCGGCCGACTCCACCGGCAGGCCAGCGCGGACCAGGGCTCCCACGAGCTCCGACAGGGCTGCCGCGCCAGGGTCGATGACGGCCGAGAGCATGTCGTCATCAAGCAGGTCGACCCGGCGGGCGAGCGGTCGCACGGCCGCAGTCGCCGCGGCGGCCCGCCCCGGCACCCGGATCACCACCCGCCACCGCCGGCCGGCCGCGAAGGCGGCAGGGTCGTTTCCCCCCTCGGCCACGAGCCGCCCCTCCCGAAGCATGGCAAGGTGCGTGAAGCAGCCGGGCACGCGGCCGTCGTCGATCGCCGCGACCACCGCCCTGCCCATCAGATGGGCGTCGCCGATCAGTCGCTCGACCGCCCGCGTCTGGGCGGGATCGAGGCCCGTGAAGGGATCGTCGAAGAGCAAAACCTCCGGGTCGTGGAGCAGCGCCCGGGCGATCAGCAGATGCTTCGCCTGCCCTGCGGGGAGCGAGTCGAGGCGGGCCCGGCCCCGACCCGCCAGCCCCGCCATGGCCAGCGACTTCTCCACCGCCTGTCGCACGGCCGCGGCCTGCAGCCCGGCGGCCGAAGCGAAGACCTCGAGCAGTTCGCCCGCCCGCAGCCCAGGCCAGTCGGGCAGCACCGCGGGGGCATAGCCGATGAGCCGCCGCACGGCCTCGGGCTCTCGCCGCACCGACCGGCCATCCACGACCACGTCGCCGCCGTGCAGCGGCTGGGCCGTGGCCATCGCCGCCAGGAGCGAACTCTTCCCCGCCCCGCTCGGCCCCACGATCGCCCAGGCCTCGCCCGCCCGCACATGGAGCGAGAGCGGGGCCACGACCAGTTGACCCCCGAGTTCGACGCTCACCCGATCGCAGCGGATCATGCCGGAGCCCGCCTGTGATGAATCGCTCGTGGGTTCACGCCCGGTCCGGGGCCGCCCCGCCGCCCTCCGCCAACCGATCGGCCGTCATCTCGATCGACACGAGGAGGCCGCGGGCCTTGTTGAGCGTCTCCTCAAACTCTTTCTCGGGCACGCTGTCGGCGACGATCCCAGCCCCCGACTGGACATAGGCCCGGCCGTCCTTGACCACGATCGTTCGCAGGGCGATGCAGGTGTCCATCGAGCCCGCGAAATCGACATAGCCCACCGCCCCGGCGTAGGGACCGCGGCGAACGGGCTCGAGCTCGTCGATGATCTGCATCGCCCGGATCTTCGGAGCCCCCGAGACCGTGCCCGCAGGCAGGCAGGCCCTGAGCGCCTCGAAGGCGGTGAGCCCCGGCTTCAGTCGGCCGGTGACGTTGCTCGTGAGGTGCATCACATGGCTGTACCGTTCGATCGTCATCACGTCGGAGAGCACCACCGATCCGATCTCGCTCACCCGCCCCACGTCGTTGCGGCCGAGGTCGATCAGCATCACATGCTCGGCCCGCTCCTTGGGATCAGCGAGCAGATCCTCGGCCAAGGCCCTGTCTTCCTCGGGCGTGGCCCCACGGCGGCGGGTGCCGGCCAGCGGCCGCACCGTCACCTCGCGATCGACGCACCGCACCATGATCTCGGGTGAACTGCCCACGAGCGTGCAGGCGGGCGACCGCAGGTAGAACATGAAGGGACTGGGATTCACCACCCGGAGCGTGCGATAGATCTCCAGAGCCGGCCCAGTAAAGGGCAGATCGAGCCGCCGGCTCAGCACCACCTGAAACACGTCGCCGGCCCGGATGTATTCGATCGCCTGCTCGACGGCGGTGAGGAATGCTTCATGGCCGAAGGCCGACCGGGCCGAGCCGTCGACGAGGCAGCGAGGCTCGTGCCGCGGACCGATGTCGGCCGGAGGGGGCCAGTCGCTCGGGACAGCCAACAGGCCGATCGTTTCGTCGATCCTGCGGCAGGCGGCCTCGTAGGCCGCGGCGATGCCTGGCTCGGATGGATCGTCGATCCGGGCGAGCACCACCACGTCGATCGCCTTGGTGGCGTTGTCGAACACCACGAGCCGGTCGTAGAAGGCGAAGTCGAGATCGGGCAGGCCGAGGTCATCGGGGGGCGGATCGGGCAGCCGCTCGACGTAGCGTACGGAGTCGTAGGCGGCGTAGCCCACCGCGCCGCTCGTGAACGGGGGCAGCTCCGGCAGCCGGGCCGGTCGATAAGCGGCCACCCGTCGCTCGAGTTCGGCGAGTGGATCGTCAGCTTCGCACTCCTCGATCCCTTCGGCCGTGGTCACCAGCACCCGCCGGCCGCGGGCCTCGAGCCGCATGAAGGGGTCGGCGCCCAAGAAGCTGTAGCGGCCCACCCGCTCGCCCCCCACCACGCTCTCGAACAGGCAGGCCGCCGCGCCGGCGTCGAGCCGGGCGAAGGCGGAGAGGGGCGTGAGGGCGTCGGCGAACAGCCGGCGATAGACCGGCACGAGCCGGCTGTCGGCGGCCAAGGCGGCGAAACGGGACCGGTCCGGCAGGTGGGACATGGCGGGACTGCAGGGGAATCCGCGAAACCCGGGAACAGAGGAGCGGCCCGGACCGCCTGCGGAGACTACCCGTGGCGACGGGGGGCCAACAACCGCCCCCTGTCCACTCGGGGCCCGGGGCCCGTTCCCCTCGCCGGCGAATGCCCGCGACCCTGGGCCGGGCAGCCGCTATGATTCGAGTCGAGGCGACCCCGGAGCGAGCCATGAAGTGCCAGCAGTGTGACAAGCAGGCGGTGTTCCACATCACCGAGCTGGAAACGGGCGAGGTGCGAGAACTCCACCTTTGCGAGGACCACGCCCGCACCTACCTCAGCCAGGCGGAGTCGGGCGGCGGCTCCGACGAAGGCGGCCCTGGCACCGGGCTGACCGGCCCACTCACGGTGGGCCAGACGGCGGATGAACTGGCCGTGCTCGACAAGAAGGCCTGCGACATGTGCGGCATCACCTTCTTCGAGTTCCGCAACCAGGGCCGGCTCGGCTGCCCCCACGACTACGTCCACTTCGAAAAGGAGCTCGAACCGCTGATCTCCAACATCCACGGCGCCACCCGGCACACCGGCCGCCGGCCTGATCGGGCCGGCCAGTCACTTCCGGAAGCCACCGAGGAGCTCACCACGGTGATCGGACTGCGGCGGACGATGCAGGACGCGATCGCCTGCGAAGATTATGAACAGGCTCGTGAGATCCGCGACGAGATCCGCCGGATCGAAGACCGCTGGCTGGCGCCCCCCTCGGCCTGAATGCTCCGCCCGGCCGTGCCCCTCAGCCGACGCCCCCTGACCCCCTGACCTCACGCCCCATGAACATCGAATCCCTCACCAACGTCACCGGCGAATGGCTCAAGGGCACCGGCCCTGAGTCGGACATCGTGATGAGCAGCCGGGTGCGGCTGGCCCGCAATCTCGCCCACTACCCGTTCGTCAGCCGGGCCTCCGAGCAGGATCGGGTGGACATCGAGCGGTTTCTCCGCGACCGGATCGCGACGGTTCCCGTTGGCAAGGGGCTCGACTACATCGACGTGGGCCACCTTGAAGAAATCGACCGTCAACTGCTCGTCGAGCGGCAGCTCATCAGCCGGGAACACGCCGAAGCCCAGGGAGCCCGCGGCGTGGCGATCGACGGCCGCGAGCAGGTGAGCCTGATGATCAACGAGGAAGACCATCTTCGGATCCAGTGCATGCACAGCGGCCTCGACCTGCGAGGCGTGTGGGATCAGATCCGGGTGGTTGATGACGAGATCGGCCGGGCCGTGCCCTACGCCTTCCACGATCGCTGGGGCTACCTCACCGCCTGCCCGACGAACGTCGGCACCGGCATCCGGGTGAGCGTGATGCTGCACCTGCCGGCGCTCGTGATCACGCGGCAAATCGACAAGGTCTTCCGCAGCCTCCACAAGATCTCGCTGGCCGTTCGCGGCCTCTACGGCGAGGGCTCGCAGGCGATGGGTGACTTCTACCAGATCTCCAACCAGACCACGCTCGGCCGCACCGAGGAAGAACTCGTCGAGCAGGTGGGCGACGTGGTGCCCGTGTTGATCGATTACGAGCGGCGGGCCCGAGAGTTTCTCGTGCGGGAAACCCAGCAGAATGTCCACGACCAGGTGAGCCGCGCCTTCGGCATCCTCCGCACCGCCCAGACGATCACCGCCGAGGAGACGATGCAGCTCCTCTCACGGGTGCGGATGGGAGTGCTCCTCGGCCTGATCGGCGACGTCAACATCGCCGATCTCAACTCGCTGCTCGTCCGCACCCAGCCGGCCCACCTCCAGAAGATCCGGGGCGTGGAGCTCGACACCAAGGACCGCAACATCGAGCGGGCCCGCTACCTCCGCCAGCACTTCGAGGGCGCCGAACCGGCCGCCAACTGACCGCCAGGAATCAGTCGGCGGCGAACTTCCCCCGAAGGGCGGCGAGCACGGGCGGCGGCACGAACTTCAGGAGCGCCTCGTCATCGGCCAACGGCGTGATCTGCTTGAGCAGCGACGACGAGATGTGGGAGTAGGCGGAGTCGGACATCAGAAACACCGTCTCGACCCCGGGGTCGAGCTTCCGATTCGCGAGCGTCATCGTAAACTCAGCCTCGATGTCGGTCAGCGACCGCACGCCTCGCAGGAGCACGCTCGCCCCCTGCTGCCTCACGAAGGCCACCGAGAGCCCGCTGAACAGCTCCACCCGCACGTTGCCGAGGCCGTCGAGCGACTCCCGCACCAGCCGCACCCGCTCCTCGAGCGGAAACATCGGGTGCTTGTCGGGATTGATCCCCACGCCCACCACGATCCGCTCGAAGATCCGACTGGCCCGCGTGATCACATCGAGGTGGCCGAGTGTGATCGGATCGAAGGAGCCGGTGTAGACCGCAGACCGGCTGGCGGAAGGATCGGACATCACCCGGCGACTCCTGCGGCTTGGCCAGGGGCCCAGCTCCCGGAACGCCTCGGCTGGGCCGGCCGGGATTCGGCGGGAGATCCGAGGTGGCTCCCGCCGGCCAGGCGATTATGGTATGGAGTTGTCGGGTTTGTCATCCTTCCTCGAGAAGCCGGAGATTTCGTGTCGAAGCCGCTCGCCATCACGGGGCTGGTCGTCTCCGGGCTGATCGTGATCCTGTTCCTCGCCGATCTGATCGCGGGCTTCCCGTTCGGCAGGGTCAGCATGTTTTTCGACATCGCCTTCCTGCTCGGCGGGCTCGTGGTGGCCTACCTGAGTTGGTCGATCATGCCGCCGGCAAGCGGAGCCAAGTCGCGAGCCGCGGCCGCGGGCTGACCGGCCCGGCCGCTCAGGCCGCGCGGAGCACCGAGCCCACGAGCGACTGCCGATCCTCACCGGCCAGCTTCGTCACCAGGCCGCCCACCGTTTCGGCTTCCGCTGCCTGCCGCTCCACCTGCCGCCCGGCCCAGGCGAGCCAGCGGTCGAGCCGGGAGTGGGGAAAGAGCCTGCCTCCCGCTCCGACCATCAGTCCCTCGGTCGTGATCATGTGCAGTGAGCCCGGCCGCACCCGGGGCCGGCCCTGGCCAAGCCACCCGCGCCACCCGCGAGCCACCGGCTCGGTCGCCTCCATCTCCCACAGCCCCCAGGCGGAGTTGCGGCATCGCCAGCCGCGGGGCGCGGGCCGCCGCGAACCTCGGCCATCGGCCGCAAGCCGTTCGACGATGACCGCCCGCACGCCTTCATCGACGAGCAGGTCGCGGTGGCCTCGATCGAGCTCACCATGCACCGCCACGATGTCGAGCTGCGGCACCGCCTCGCGGCCGCGTGCCAGAAGCGTCCGCACCCGCTGGCGGGAGGCGAGCCCACCGGCCGGCAGGTCGAGCGCGACCGACACTCCCGTCCCGCGGCCCGCCGCAGCGAGGGCTGCCAGCGTGTCCCAGGCGGCGATCCAGGTGACCGGCACGGCAGACTGGCCGAGCCGGGGCCACTCTCCCCGCTGCCCGGCCAAGGCCGGCACCCTTCCGCACAGCACGATCGTGGCCCGAGTGTCCGCTGCTTCCATGCCCGCTCCCCCAAGGCTTTTCGTCGCTTCCGCCCCGCCCACGGTATCGACGCGTCATCGGCCGGCGATCCAGGTGGGCCGCGGCCGGGACGCACAGCCGGCAGACTCACCCCCATCCCGCAGCCGCGGCCGTGGGCATCAGGCAGCTGCGGCAAGCCTGGTCGACGCTGCCGGTCCCGCTGAGCGGAGGATCATCCCGGGTCAGCCCGCCTCGATGATGGCCCGCGCGAGGCTCGCGGCGGTCGCGTCGGCGGCTTCGGCGGCCGGCTCGAGCCCGAATCGGCGGAGCGACTCGGAGGTGACCGGGCTGAGGCTGGCGATCCGCCACCGCCGCAGCCGGTCGCCGAAGAGCCGGGCAGCAGCCTCCACGATCCGGCCGCTCGTCACGGTGATCCAAGTGTCGCCGTCGCCGGCCAACGCGGCGGCGACCGGCGGGCTCAGCTGCGTGATCGGCCGCGAGCGGTAGGCGGCGACCTCATCGACCTGATGCCCTGCCGCTTCCAGTTCATGCCGCAGCACATGCCGGCCGGCCTCGGCCCGCACGAGCAGGAATCGGCCTCCGGCCGGCAGCCCGGAGAACGCCGCCACGAGCCCCTCGGAGCGAAACTCCGCCGGCACGAGGTCGCAGACGAAGCCGGCGGCCTCGACCGCCTCCTGCGTGGCCGGGCCGATCGCCGCCAGCCGAGCCGTGCCGAGCGCCCGTGCGTCTTTCCTGGCGAGGGCGAGCCGGCGGCAGAATCCCCGCACCCCGTTGCCACTGGCGAACACGATCCAGTCGTAGGTGTCGAGCCGACTGATCGCGGCATCGAGCTGGTCCCACGACTCCGGGTCGATGATCTCGATCACGGGCACAGTCAGGCATTCGGCCCCTGCGGCCTCGAGCGCAGCGGTCAATTCGGACGCGTGGCCTTCCGGGCGGGTGACGATCACCCGCCGACCGTGCAGCCGCCCCGTACGCGTCCCCCGGAGCACGGCGCCGACGAGCAGGATCGCCGGCGACTGCCAGCCCTCCCGCTCGGCGGCAGCGGCACACTCGGCGAGCGTCGAAGTGGCGAGCCGCTGGTCGGGCCATGAGCAGCGGCTGACCACGGCCACGGGAGTGCTTCCGGGCCGGCCCGCCGCCAGCAGCTGCCGCGACCACTCCGCCAGCTGCTCCACTCCCATGTAGACCGCGAGCGTGCCGGGGAGCTGGGCGAGTGACAGGAAGTCGATCGGCCCGTCCTTGCCCCGGGCCTCGTGACCGGTCACAAGCGTGAGGCTCGACGCCTTGTCCCGGCTCGTGAGCGGCGTGCCCAGCGCGGCAGCAGCTGCGAGCGCCGCAGTGACCCCGGGGATCAGCTCCAGCTCGATGCCAAGCCGGCCGAGCGGCTCGAGCTCCTCCTCGAGTCGGGCGAAGACGGTCGGATCGCCCCCCTTCAGCCGCACCACCCGCCTGCCCTCGACCGCCAGCCGGGCAAGCAACTCGCCCGTGGTGCGGCCCGGATCGGAGTCGGCCAGGTCGCTGCGATCGACGCCGATCAACTCGGCCGTGGGCGGCACGAGGGCCAGAATCTCGGCCGAGACCAGCCGGTCGTGGACCACCACCTCGGCGGCAGCGAGGGCTGAGGCGGCGCGGAGCGTGAGCAGGTCGGGCGAGCCGGGCCCGGCCCCGACGAACAGCACGGGATGGCGGGGCTGGCTGGAATCGGGGCGGGAGGACATATCCGGGAGCGCGGCGTCAGAAGGCGGGTTTGTGGCGAGTTCGGTCGAAACCTACACTGCGGCTCGCGGCGGCGATTGTCCGGCGACGGCCCCGATGGCGGCCGGCACCGCGTGGATTTCCCGGCATTCTGGATCGGACATGGCGAACGAGTCTACCGCGGCGAATCCGGCTCCTGCCGACCCCACCCAATCGCCGTCTTGGGCGGCGCTCTCCGACGGCGATCGCTCCCGGCTGATCAAGTGCTACCGCACGGGCATGGCCAACGCGGCGAATCCCCAGTATGCGATCGACATGTTCTCGATCTGCGTGAGCGGCGATCCGGGCAACGTCGTCTTCCTTCAGGCGTTTCTCGCCGCCCTGCGGAAGAAATACGGCGTCAAGAAGGCGGGCGGGCTGACCTCCCTCTTCTCCGCCGGCGGCCGAGCCGGCCTCAAGCGGCTGGCCGCCGGGGCGAAGTGGCGGGACGTGCTGACCCAGGGGGTGGACATCCTCAAGGGCAACCCGTCCGACTACGGCTGCCTCCTGTCGATGGCCGAGGCCTGCGAAAACCTGATGTTTCTCGACTGCCAGGCGGTTTACCTGCGGGCGGCGCTCGATGTCGCGCCGGCCGACGCCGAGGTGAACCGGCAGTGCGCCCGGTTTGCGGCCGGCCAGGGCAATTACGACCAGGCGATCGAATGCTGGCGGCGGATCGCCAAACTCAAGGGCATGGCGGAAGAGGCCGAGAAGGCCATCGCCGAACTCTCGGTCGACAAGACGATCGCCGCCGGCCAGGGCATGGCCGGCCGGCCAGGGCTGCTGAAGGCCCCCGCGGCGACGGCGGGCGATGCGGCCCAGGCCAAGGCCGCGAGCCCCCGCGAAGCCCTCGAGCAAAGGCTTCGTGCCAATCCGACCGACATCGACGCCTATCTCGAACTGGCCGACCTCGTGGAGCGGGAGGCGACGGCCGACGAGGCGGAAAAGGTGCTGGCCAAGGCGTTGGCTGCCTCGGGCAACGACATCAAGGTGCGGGAGCACATCGAAGACCGCCAGCTTCGCTGGGCCCGAGGCCGGATCCTGATCGCGGAGAAACGGCTGGCCGCCGATGACTCACCGGAGAATCGGGCGACGGTGGAGAAGCTCAAGGCGGCCCAACTCCGGCAGGAGATCGAGGTGTTCGCGGCCCGCACCAGCCGCTACCCCGAGAACCTCACCTGGAAGTACGAACTCGCCCTCCGGCTCAAGGCAGCGGGCAAATTCCCGGAGGCGATCCGGTCCTTCCAGGAAGCGACTCAGGACACCCGCCGAAAGGGGGTGATCGCCCTGGAACTCGGCGAATGCTTCCAGAGCATCAAGCAATACCAGCTCGCCATGCAGAACTACGAACTGGCGGTCGAAACGCTGACTGACCGCGAACTCGACCTTCGCAAGCGGGCCCTCTACCGGGCGGGGGTGCTGGCCGCGGGGCTGAAAGACATCGACGGGGCCATAAAACACCTGTCCGCTGTGGCCAGCCTCGACTTTGGATACCGGGATGTGGCCGAACGGCTGGACAAACTGCGGTCGGCGAGCGATAACAGTCCGTCCGAGACCTAGCCGCTTCCGGCGGGGTGTCGAGCGACGCCCCCGTCTCACCGCTCACGTTTTTTCCCGAGGAACCCCATGCCCCATTCGGCCAGTGCCAAGAAGCGTAATCGTCAAAACATCCGCAACCGCGACCGAAATCGGGCCGCGAAGTCGGAGATCAAGTCGTCGATCCGCAAGGTTCTCGATGCGATCACGGCGGGAGACGTGAGCCTGGCCCGAGAGCAATTCCGCGGTGCGGCGAAGACCGCCGACCAGGCCGCATCGGCCGGCACGATCCATCGCAACCGTGCGGCTCGGATTAAGTCGCGGCTCTCGGCCCGCGTCCTCGCGGCCAGCAAGGGCGAAACGCCCGGTGCGACCAGCAAGGGCCGCAAGACGGCCAAGGCCTGACCGACCCCTCCGGCGGAATCTCATCTTCATCGGGCAGGCTGCAAGCCTGCCCCCACGGGTCGAGTGGAACTCTGGCTGGCGGGTACTCCAGGCCACGTTGGTCGATGGGAACTCTGGCTTGGCGGGTACGCCAGACCACATTGGTCGACTGGAACACACCCTTGGTGGGTTTGTTGTTGAGAAGACCCCGGGTTGACTGCAATCCAGGGCTGGAGTGCCAAAGCGGCATGTGGGCTGATCGGCCCGTGGCCGCAGGCTTGCAGCCTGCGGAATCCGCGGTCTCGAACCTGGCGAGGTCACCACGCGATCGAGGCTGCGTCGAAGACCGGCCCCTCGACGCAGGTGCGGCGATAGTCCTGCCCACCGGCCGCGTCCTTGATCGGAGCGACGCAGGTGAAGCAGATTCCGACGCCGCAGGCCATCGGAGTCTCGAGCGAGGCATGGCAGCCGAGGCCTCGGGCTGAGGCCCAGCCCGCAACCGCAGCCATCATCGGCTCGGGCCCACAGGTGGCGACATGCCCGCCTCCAGCAGTTGGCAGCGTTCCTGAGGCCGCCAGGCGATCGAGCAGGTCGATCACGGTGCCCTGCACGCCGGCGGAGCCATCCAACGTGGCCAGGTGCACCTCGCAGCCCGCCCGCCGGAAGTCATCGACATCCCCGAAGAGGTCGGCCGACCGGGCGCCCCAGCAGAAGGTGATTCGCCGGGCCGGTGCCGCGGCCCGCTGCGGCAGGCCGTAGCGGGCCTGGCCCGACCGCTCTCGGGCCAGGGCCAGGAGGGCCGTCTGGCCGATCCCGCCGGCGACGAGCAGCAGGTGGTCGGTGGCCGGGAGGTCGAAGCCGTTGCCCAGCGGCCCCCAGGCCACGAGGTCATCACCGGCTGATATGGCGGCCAGCGCGCGGGTGAATCGGCCGTGGACGGCGTAGAGAAAGTCGACGTAGCGGGGCGTACCATCCGGCCCGGCGAAGACGTCGTAGACGGCAAGCGGCCGGGCAAGGAGAGGATCGGTCCGTCCGGGGATCCGCAGCATCGCGAACTGGCCGGGCACGGCCGAGCGGGCCACCGCGGGCCACTCAAGCCGGATTCGCCAGGTTCCCGTTGCCACCGGGCGGTGCTCGACCACGGCGACGCGGTCATACCGCGGTCCGGGCGAGTCGCAACCGGCATCCCGGCCGGCAGGCGGCTCCGCCATCACTCCCCTCCCTCGGAATTGCCGCCAGACTTCTTGCCGGCAGCCCGCCAGGCCGACGCCTTCCCGGGCCGTTTCCGCTTGGTCGGGGGCTGACCGCGGGGCGGCCGCGGAGCGGCTGGCCTGTCGTCTGAGGGCCGGCCGGCGCTCGGGCGGCCAACGCCTGGTCTCCCACCGCCGGGCCGGCTGCCGCCTCGTCCGCCGGCTCCCGGCCTGCCGCCAGGCCTGCCTGCCCGCTCGCCGCCGGGACGCGGCGGGCGAGCCGGTCCCGTGCGTCGTCCGCGAGGACCGCCGCGGCGGTCCTCCGGCCCACGGGGCGGTGGCGGCGAATCGGTTCCCACGGCGGCGATCGCGTCCCGGCGAAGGGCCTCGACCTCGCTCCAGGCCAGCTGCCGCCACTGACCAGGCAGCAGGTTGCCGAGCGACAGGCCGCCCACGGCCACCCGCTTGAGCTGATGCACCTTGTGGCCCAGGCGGGCGAGCATTCGGCGGATTTCGCGGTTCTTGCCCTCATCGAGCACCATCTCGAGCACGGCGCTCTGCTTGTGCTGCGAGCGCAGGGCAACCCGCTTGGCATGCACCTCCCCTTCCGCGAGCCGCACCCCGCGGCGGAGCTGCTCGAGCAGGTCGGGCGAGGGCACGCCCGCCACCTGCACGAGATACTTCTTCTCGACGCCGTAACGGGGATGAGCCAGCAGATTGGCCAGGTTGCCGTCGTTGGTCACGAGGATCAGCCCCTCGCTCATCCGGTCGAGCCGGCCGATCGCGAACAGCCGTCGCTCGGCCGGCACAAGATCGACCACCCGCGGCCGGCCGGAGGGATCGTAGTTGGTGGTCATCACGCCCACAGGCTTGTAGAGCATGTAGACCACCCGCTTGGGATCGGGGAGCCGCTCGCCGTCGACCCGGATTTCCTGGGAGGCCGGATCGACGCGGGTGCCGAGTTCGGTGACCACCTGACGGTCCACTTCCACTCGGCCGCTGGTGATCAGTTCTTCGCAGGCCCGACGGCTGCCGAGCCCGGCGGCCGCCAGCAGTTTCTGGAGCCGTTCCCGCCCGTCGTCCGCGGCCGCGACGCCTGGCCGCGGACGAGCCGGCCCGGTGGACGGCCTGCCGGCTCGAGCCGGTGGGCGGCGGTCAGCAGCGGGCCGGCGCGGGGACGGAGGTCGGCGACCGGCGGAGGGGCGGGGCTTGCGGGGGGCAGGCATGGATGGATCGTGGCCTCGGGAAGAATGACCCCGAGATCATACACACCGCCCCCGGACGGGCTCCTCAGCGGCCACCCGACCACCACCGCGACCGCCGGACCTCGGGCACCGGCTCGGCGTAGTCTCGCGGCCGGCTCCCGTCCATGATGCCGTATTGCCGGAAGGCGTAGGGCCCGATGTCGCTTTGCATGAAGGGGTCGAACCGCACCGCCCGGCGCTGCTGGTTCTTGGCCGGGCCGGGGTCGAGCCAGTCGGGCCTGCCGAGCGCAGCGCAGCCTCCGGCCGTGGCGATCGCCGTCGCGACGAAGAACACAGCCGAGACGTGAGAGCGAGGCACGGAGAGAGCCCTGGGGCGGAGGCGGAAGGGCCGGGAGTGTAGAAGCGGCGGCCGGGCGGCGCAAGTCCGCTTTCACCTCAACGCCAGGTCACCTCCGCTCCGCAGGGTCTCCAGCCTGCCAGGCCCGGTTCTCAGGCTGACCCGCATTCGGGCAGGCTGCAAGCCTGCCCCCACGGACCTCCTTGGAACACGGGCCTCCTGGAATACCGGCCTGCTACACCAGTTTTTCGACCGCTGCCAAGGCGGCGTCGTAGTCCGGCTCGTCGGCCACTTCCTTGACCACCTGGGCGTACCGAACGACACCGTCGGCATCGAGCACGAACACGGCCCGAGCGAGGATCTTGAGTTCGTCGATCAGGACTCCCCAGTGTTCGCCGAAGCTGCGATCCATGTAGTCGCTGCCGGTCTTGAGATTCGTGATCGACTCCGCACCGCAGAAGCGATTCATGGCGAAGGGCAGGTCGAGGCTCACCGTCAGCGCGTTGACCTTGTCGCCGAGGGCCGCCAGCCGGCTGTTGAAGGTCTTCGTCTGCACCTGGCAGACCGGGGTGTCGAGCGAGGGCACCACGCTGATGATCGTCGGCTTCCCGAGCAGGTCTGCCTTGCGAATCTGGTGCATACCTCCTTCGAAGTAGGCGAGGCAGAAGTCGGGGGCCGGCCCGTCGACCTTCACTTCCTCGCCAGCCAGCGTCAAAGGGGCACCCTTGAACGTCACTGCACCATGTCGGCCCATCGATTGCATCTCCTGGAAAAAAGAATCGGTCTATCGCTGCCGCAGTATGGGAGTCTCGCCCAAACCGACAAGCCCCGGCTGGGTCTGTGCTGCCGCCGGCTGCCCCCCTCGCCCGCACCGCGTGCAACGAATCCCCGCTTTTTGTCGGCCGAAAACGAGCTCAGGAGAATTCCCGTTGCCGATGGCCTTGCCCTGGGGCGTAGGATTTCCTTCATCAGGGGGTCGCGGTCGGTTCACGCCGATCGCGCTGCGGAAGGGACTTCGCGGATCGGGAACCCACACGGAGGATTTGACCCATGGCGACCAGCATTTCAACGACGACGGCCCCATCCCTGCCCGCTCGGGCCGACTGGGGATTGACCGCCGAGCGAGGGCCTGATTGGCTGTTTGTGCGGCTCGAAGCCGCCGCACCCACCCCTCAAGCCTCGGCCGAGCTCACCGAATCGATCTGGGACATGATCCGAGAACATCACGCCAGCCGCGTCGTGCTTGAATTCGACGGAGTCGAGCGGCTCGACGCATCTCTCTGGGAGTCCATCTCGGAAATCGGCGCGCGGATGCGAGATTCCGGCGGCCTCGTCCGCGTCTGCAGCTTCTCGCCGGCCGACCGGAACGGGCAGTCCGCTGTCCCGACCGGCTTGACCGAAGCGGGCGTGCCCTGCTTCACCTCCCGCTCGGCGGCCGTCGGCACCCGTCCCTGCCCGGAGGGGCGATGCGAGTAATCGGGCGGATCGGACAGCTTGTTGGGCTCGGGCTCCCGGCGCTCGCGGTGATGCTTGAACTCGGCGGCAGGATCAGCCCGGGCCCGATGCTCGGGATGCTGGTGTTCTCCGTCTGCTGCTTCTCGATCGGCTGGATTCTCGAACGCTACGTCGCTGGCTGACCCGCGACGCGACTTTTGCCGCACCCGAGCTGGTGAATCACCACGCCGGACGAGGCTCGGGGGTCGGCGAACGCTCGCGGAGCATCGGGGCGTATCCTCGCCCGCGACGCGACTTTTGCCGCCCCCGAGCCGGTGAACCATCGACGGTCGATGACAGTTACCCGGCCAGCAGCGACTCAATCGTCTGCCGGGCGACCGCAAGGGCCTCCGGCAACTTGTCGACGAGTTTGCCTCCGGCCTGAGCCATGTCGGGCCGACCGCCCCCCTTGCCCCCGACCACGGCAGCGACATCCCGGATCCAGGTCCCTGCCGACAGGCCACGGGCCTCGAGCTCCTTCGAGATCCCGGCCACGAGCGTCACCTTGTCGCCTTCGACGCTGCCGAGCAGCACGGCGATCGGGCTGGCCTTCCGGCGGAGGAGATCGATCGCCTGCCGCATGCCACCGGCATCGCCCCCCTGCATGTCGGCCACGACGATCCGCGTGCCGGCCACTTCGACCGCCGCGGCCAAGAGCGCCTCGGGACCCGGGCCAGCCGATTGGGCCGGCTTCGCCTTTTTGAGCTCCTTCAGCTCCTTGATGACCGCGGCGATCCGCTGAGGAACCTCGGCCGTCGCCACCTTGAGCGCTCCGGCCGATTCGGCGAGCGCCTGCTCCGCCTCCCGCAGTCGCTCGAGCGCCCGGCGGCCCGTCACCGCCGTCACCCGGCGGGTGCCGGCCGACACGCTCTCCTCGGCTACGATCCGCACGAGCCCGATCTGGCCGGTGCTCGTCACATGCGTGCCGCCGCAGAGCTCACGGCTCACGCCGTCCATCGTCACCATCCGGACGACGTCGGGATACTTCTCGCCAAAGAGCATCATCGCCCCCTCGTGCCGGGCGTCGGCCAGCGGCAAGAGACGGGCCGCCACGGGCACGGCCGCGAGCACATGGTCGTTCACCATGCCCTCGATCGCCGCCAGCGTGTCGGCGTCGATCGACGAGGTGTGGGAAAAGTCGAACCGCAACAGGTCGGCGTCGACCTTCGAGCCCTGCTGCACCGCATGGCTGCCCAGGAAATGCTGGAGGGCGGCGTGAAGCAGATGGGTGGCCGAGTGGGCCCGCCGCAGGGCGGCCCGCCGCGGGGCGTCCACGCGGGCCGTCACGGTGTGGCCCAGGTCGAGCCGCCCCTCGCGGAGATGACCCACATGGAGCATGAAGCCCCCTTCCCGCAAGGTGTCCATCACCTCGAACCGGCCACCGGACCACTCGAGCCAGCCGGTGTCGCCCACCTGGCCGCCGGATTCTCCGTAGAAGGGCGTGCGATCGAGCACGACGGTCACCGGCGCGGCATGCCCCACCTCGGCGAGTGAATCGCAGAGCGCGTCCTGGGCGATGATGCCCACGACCTTCCCCGATGCCTCGGTCTGGTCGTAGCCCACAAACTCCGAGCCGTGCATCGTCTGCTTGAGCGCGTCGAGCGGACCGCTCGTGAACACCTCCACGCTCCGGCCCGCCCCCGACCGCTGGCCGTGGGCTTCCATCGCGTGCCGGAAGCCGTCCCAGTCGAAGCCGCAGTTCCGCTCGGCGGCGAGCGTCTCGAGCAGTTCCGGCGGGAAGCCGTAGGTGGTGTAGAGCTCGGCGGCGTCGGCCCCAGCCACCCGACTCCCGCCCGATTGGCCGATTCCGGCGAAGAGCTTCTCGATCCGGTCGAGCCCGCCGTCGATCGTGGCCAGAAACGACTCTTCCTCCCGCTGGATCACGCTCGCCACCCGGGCGGTCGTCTCGGCCAGTTCAGGATAGGGCCGCCGCATCAGCTCGGCCACGACAGGCGGCAGCTGGTGGAGGAAGGGATCCCGCATCCCCATCTGCCGGCCGTCGAGCACGGCCCGCCGCAGCAGCCGCTTCACGACATACTTCTCCTCGTTGTTGCCCGGCAGCACGTTCTCGTGGATCGCGAAGGTGCAGGCCCGCACATGATCGGCGATTCGCCGCATCCGCCGGCCGTCATCGCTGGCCGGGTCGTAGCTGCGGCCGCAGACCTCCGCGACCGCCTCCACGAGCGGCCGCAGGATGTCGATGTGGAAATTGCTCTCCACTCCTTGGAGCATGGCGCAGGTCCGCTCCAGCCCCATCCCCGTGTCGATGTTGCGGCTGGGCAGCGGAGAGAGGTTGTCGGGCGGAGGCCCCTGCCGGTTGAACTGGGTGAACACGAGGTTCCAGATCTCCACATCGCTGCCGTCGGGCATCCGGTAGAAGATCTCGCTGCACGGCCCGCAGACGCCGTCGGGCCCCTGGGAGGGGGCGCTCGCCGGCCAGAAGTTGTCGTCTTCGCCCATGCGCGTGATCCGAGCCGCGGGCACACCGATCTCGTCCGCCCAGATCCGGTAGGCCTCGTCGTCGTCTTGATAGACCGTGATCGAGAGTTTTTCCGGCGGCATGTTCAGCCAGTTCTTGGCGGTGAGAAACTCCCAGGCCCAGTGGATCGCCTCCCGCTTGAAGTAGTCGCCGAAGGAGAAGTTGCCGAGCATCTCGAAGAAGGTGTGATGCCGCGGCGTCCGCCCCACGTTGTCGATGTCACCCGTCCGGAGACACTTCTGGCAGGTCGTAGCCCGGGTGAACTCAAGCTTGCACTTCCCCAAAAAGTGATCCTTGAACTGGTTCATACCCGCCGGCGTGAACAACACCGACGGATCCCAGCGGGGCACAAGCACGTCGCTTGGCCGGCGGACGCAGCCCTTCGATTCGAAGAATGCGAGGTAGGCTTCGCGGAGTTCGTCGGCCTTCATCTGCTCTGGGGCTCCGGGGGCGAGGGAAAAACGGGCCCGCACTATACCCGGCCCCTGCCCTGAAACGCAGTCGAGATCGACGCTTCTGCCGGCTCGGGGGTGGCAACAGTCGCGTCGCGGCGGAAGATACGCCCCAATGCTCAGCGAGCGTTCGCCGATCCCCGAGCCTCGGATGTCTGGCAGATTCACGATCGCTTGCCTTCTGCCCCTCCGAGCCCAGACGCCGCTCACTGCGGGTCAACTCAGCTGCACCAGCCGGCCGGCCCCGAAAACGACACCACCCGTCCGCGGCCGCTTGGGTCGGCCAGGGACGGGTGGGCGGGCACCGGGAGGGGGCGCGGCGGGGCTCGTCGCCCGCGATCAGGCCTCGTCGCCGTCGGCGGCTTCGGCTGCGTCGGGCTTGTCGACCGCGATCACTTCTTCCTTGGAGGCCAGGATCTTGTCGCGAAGCTCCAGGGCCACCTCGGGATTGTCCTTGAGAAACTGCCGGGCCCGCTCGCGGCCCTGGCCGAGGTGGGTCTCGCCATACCGCAGCCAGGTGCCGGTCTTGTCGACGAGCTTCGCCGCCAGCGCCAGGTCGAGGACATCCCCCTCGAAGCTGATGCCGTCGGCATGCATCATGTCAAACTCCGCAATCCGGAAGGGTGGCGCCACCTTGTTCTTCACCACCTTGACCTTCACCCGCTGGCCGACAACCTCCTCGCCATCCTTGAGCGTGCCGATCCGACGGACGTCCACCCGACAGGAGGCGTAGAACTTCAACGCCTTGCCACCCGGCGTCGTCTCGGGGCTGCCGAACATCACGCCGATCTTTTCCCGCAGCTGGTTGATGAAGATCACGGTCGTCTTGCTCTTGGCGATGGCGCCGGTGAGCTTTCGCATGGCCTGGCTCATCAGCCGGGCCTGCACGCCCACGATCGAATCGCCCATCTCACCGTCGAGTTCCTTCTGCGGCACGAGCGCCGCCACCGAGTCGACCACGATGATGTCGACGGCGTTGCTCTTGACCAGCATCTCGACGATGTGGAGCGCCTCCTCGCCGCTGGTCGGCTGGCTCACGAGCAGATGCTCGAGCGACACCCCCAGCTTCTTGGCCCAGCTTGGGTCGAGCGCGTGCTCGGCGTCGATGAAGGCGGCGATGCCGCCCCCCTTCTGGGCGGCGGCCACCGAATGCAGCGCGATCGTGGTCTTACCGCTCGACTCGGGGCCGTAGACCTCGATGATCCTCCCCTTGGGGAAACCTCGGCCGCCGAGCGCCAAATCGACTGCCAGGCTGCCCGACGAGATGCCCTCAATCGGCTTTTGCTGGTCGGCTCCGAGGGGCATGATCGACCCCTCGCCAAACTGTTTCTCGATCTGGGCGAGCGTGTGGCGGAGGGTGGAATTCTCCTCCAGAAACGACGGCAGAGCCTTGGCCGCCGCCGCACTGCCCCGCTTGGCCCGCCCTTCGGCCGCCGATGCCTTCTCCGCCTTCTTGTCCTTGGCCATCCGTCCGTTCACTCCTGCCGTTGCCGTCACCATGGCGACTGCCTCCCAGCGGTCCCGGCACATCGTCGGGGTGGTTGCTTCGCCACCATGAATCGAGCGATTTGCCGCGAAACCGTACACTGAACGCTGGTATACTATCGGATTGCCAGCGGGAGTGCAACAGGATTTTCTGGCCAGGCGTACACGTCAAAATGAGCGGCCGAAAGACCTGAATCGCCGGCTGGGGACGGCAAAAACGCGTCGCGGGCGAGGATACGCCCCCATGCTCCGCGAGCGTTTGCCGATCCCCGAGCCTTCGCCGCTCTGGTTCGCAGGTAGCCTAAAACATCAGCATCTGGCGGTATTCAGCGAGCCGGCGGTCGAGGTCGGCCCGATCGATGCCAGCGAGCCGGTCGAGGCTGAAGTCCTCCACGGTAAAGCTGGCGGTGATGGTTCCGTAGGCCAGGGCTTCTTTGAGGGCCTGGGGATCGAACCGGCCGAGGGCCGCCAGATGGCCCATCATGCCGCCGGCGAAGCTGTCGCCGGCCCCGGTGGGGTCGAGCACCTGGGGCGTGGGAAACGCGGGCATGACATACATCTCGTGCTCGCTGAAGAACATCGCGCCGTGCTCCCCCTTCTTGATCACGACGAACTTTGGCCCCATCTTTCGCACAGCGTGGCCGGCGCGGACGAGGTTTTCATCCTCGGCCAGGAGCTTGGCCTCGGAATCGTTGAGCACCAGGCCGTCCACCCGGCGGAGCAGTTCCTCGAGTTCGTCCCGCTGGATGTTGATCCAGAGGTCCATCGT
>JBJOHE010000077.1:0-7598 GCA_046047895.1 Planctomycetota bacterium
CGTGCCATCCGGGTCGCCCCGCCTCGACGAACATCCGCACAGACAGGGCCGCCACTCCGCAGCGATTGCACGCCATCGGCCGCCCGGAAGGCGGCCGGCCGGGCGGAGGCCCGGCTAGCCCGCCGGGGCCATGGATGGCCCGCCGGGCGCTGAAATGGCAAGCCCGCCGGGCGCTGAATGTTGTCGCTGCTACTACACCCCGCAGGGCTCGAACCTGCAACCTTCGGTTCCGTAGACCGATGCTCTATCCAATTGAGCTAGGGGTGCTCACTGACCACGAGAATACCGGAAGCCGACTCGGGCAGAAAGGTGGGAACCAAGAGGCCGGGAAAACGCTGGCGGTTGGAGTAGGTCGGGCAAGAGTATCGCCGGAGGCCGCTTTGCATATTGCTGTCTTCGTTTATATGCTTTTATGCATGAGAACAAGCATTGATATTCCAGACGCCCTCATGGAGCGGGCCAAGCGGGCGGCAGCCCGCCGCAAGACCACACTGAGGCGGCTGGTGCTCGACGCGCTCGAGCAGAGCTTGCGTGAAAAGCCGCAGCCCTTTCGGATGCGGGACGCGTCGGTGGGGGATGCCGCGGAGGTTGTCTCTGCGGCGGCGATCAACCAGGCGATCGACGAGCAGCGGGAGCGGGGCTTCCAGCCGTGATCGCTGTCGACACCAACATTCTTGTTCACGCCCACCGGCGGGATGCCAGCCTGCATGGCCGGGCCCGACCGCTGCTCCAGGAACTCGCCGAGGCCCCGACGCCCTGGGCCATCTGCTACCACTCGCTCGTGGAGTTTCACGCCGTAGCCACCCGCCGTGGCCTGTGGCCGAAGCCATCGACGCCGGCCGAGGCATGGAATCAGATTTCTGCCTGGCGGGAGTCTCCGAGCCTCCGAATTCTGTACGACAGCGAGGCCTGCCTCGGTCTTCTCCAGGCAGCGGCCCTGGGCCAGCAGGTGACCGGGGGGATGATCCACGACGCGCGGATCGCCGTTTGTTGCCAGGTCAACGGCATTGCCGAACTCTGGACGGTCGATCGCGACTTCAGCCGGTTTCCGCAGCTTCGCTGCCGAAATCCGCTGAGCCGCGGGGGATGAGAAACCCTTCTTTGTCGACATCGAGGGCGTCGCGGAGCAGGGCAGCGCGAGGCTGGATCCCGTGGGCATGAGGGGCCCCGCGCTGACTCTCAGGGCATGGAAGAGTGGCGGCGATCGCGAGCGACGCTGGCGAGTCGTCGGGGATTCCGGCTGCGGCCAGCGAGGGACGGTCGAGTGGCAGGCGGTCGCTCGCCCGCGGCCACACGACGCAGCCGTTGAGCACGCGGCCGAGCGATTCCGGCTTGTTGGTCACCTCGAAGTCGCCGGCCGAGCGGGCCGGGGGGGTGTTCATCGCCAGAAGTCCGCCCGCTTCCGGCGGCGCATATGCGACGACGGGCTCGATCCCGTGGGCCTCCTGAAACCGCTCGCTCGCGTGCCTCGCCCAGTCGAGATCGGTTGCAGAGCCGATCGGCATCACGACGCCTGCCAGGCAGTGGCCGCCCAGCGGCTCCCGGACGAGGCTCTCAACCTGCTCGATCCGCGCGAGCCAGAGCGTGCTGCGACTGGCGACCACCGTCCGGGCGAGTTCGGCTGCAGGGGTATCGGCGGAAATCGCGTGGCAGGGGATGCCGAGGAGTCGCCGGCCGTGCGAGCCGAGCGTGGCCTGGAGCGGGTCGCCGACAGCGAGCGTGGAGAGGAGCTGATCGGTGCGGCGAATCAGGCAGGCCCCGTCGAAGGCCTCCGCCTCGGCGGAGGCGGCGGCCCAGTCTCCCTCGAAGCCGGGCGGTGGCCGCCGGCTGCAGAGCCGATCCCGCACAACCTCAGCCGAAAGCTCCTGGAGCGCGAGCCGGGCCTGATCGGTCGAGGTGCCGACGGGCAGCGGCGTGCCGAAGGTGAGGGTCACCCGCCGCCTCAACCCTCGGGGCCACTTCGAGAAGAAGCGGCCCTCGGAATAGCTCAGCAGGCTGCCCCACATCCCGTCGATCGCCGCGGGAAGGATCGGTGATTCCACCCGTTCGAGCAGCCATTCGAGTCCCCGCTTGAAGCCCATGATCTGGCCGGTTCGCGAGATGCCCCCCTCGCAGAAGATGCCGATGCAGTCGCCGTCGGCGAGGCCGCCCTGGATCGCCTTGAGCGCCCGGCCGATCGACTTGGGCTTGGGGTCGAAGAGGATGAAACGCCACTGGTCGGCCAGCATGTTGAGAAACTTTCCCTGGATGTTGGGCCCGTAGACCACCATCCGCACCGGCCGCGGCGCGGTGAGCGGCAGCAGGAAGCCGTCGAGCCAGGAGAGGTGGTTGGCCGCGATCACCAGCGGCCCTTCGACGGGCACCCGTTCCTCGTGCCGGGTGCGAAACCGCCATACGGTGTTGACGATCGTCGCCACGAACATCCGCAACGCCGCCCGCGGGGCGGCCCAGATCGCGACGCCCGTCACGGCGAGCGACATCAGGGAGAACAGGCCGAAGATCCCGCGGGCCGAAAGCAGCGGCCGGGCGGCTTCGGCCGGGCCGACCGGAACCCGCAGCACGTAGTAGCCGACCGAGGCGAGAAACATGCCGGCGAAGACGAGCAGATTCGTCGCGGCCAGCACCGCGCCGCGCCTGTCGGGCGGGCTCTGCTCCTGGAGGTAGGCCTCGAGCGGCACGTCGAACAGCCCCGCGCCGATGCCGAGCACCGCCAGCCAGAAGACGGGGCCCGCCAGCCGCAGGCCCGGGGAGGCGTCGCCGCCGAACACCTCGCGGGAGGAGATCGCGAGCGCCCCGCAGGCCACGGCCATCACGAGCCCGCCGAGCGGTACGAGCCCGAGATCGACCTTCGAGCCCGCGTCGATGCCCCGCTTCGAGAGCCGGCCGGCGAGCATGCTGCCGGCGCCGATGCCGCAGACGAGCGCCATCAGCAGCGGCACCACCTCGCCCTGGGAGCCCGCGCCGCTTTCAAAGGCATATTGATCGACGTTGAGCTGCACGACCGCACCGATCGCCCAGAAGTAGATGATTCCGGCCGCCGCCCCAGCCAGCCGCGGCGCGCCGGCCAGGCGGGCGATGTCGCGAAACGTGGCGGCCAGCGCGTTGGCCGGAAACGGTGCGTCGGGGTCGGCGGCGGGGACCCGCGGCAACGCCAGCGATGCGAGCCAGCCCACGGTCGCGACGCCGAGCAGCCCGGCCGCGGCAAAGCCGGCATGGCCCCAGCGGACAGCCGCGAGCCAGTCGGGCAGCGGGCGAGCGGCCTCGGGCAGCGGAGAGAGCCAGGTGGCATCGGCGAGCCAGTTGCCGGCCGCCATCCCCACGAGCGTGGCCGCGAGGGAGACGAGGGCGAAGATCCCGTTCGCGGCTGAGAGTCGGGGCTTCGGCACGGTTTCCGGAATCAAGCCAAGCAGGCTGGGGTTGAGGAGCGTCGTTTGCAAGGCGAACAGCCCAGTCGTGCCCAGCAGCAGCCAAAGGCCCAGCGGGAGGCCCGCGAGGATCGGCCCCGAGGCGGCCCCCCAGCCCACCACGACCGCCGTCGTACCGCCGATGAGCAGTTCGGCAAACTTCCATCCCACCACCACCGAACGCTTGGAATAGCGGTCGGCAAGCCAGCCGGCGAGCCAGGCGAAGAGAATGAAGGGCAGCACATAGAAGACCGTGCCGGCCGCGAGCACGGCCGCCTGGCTCGCACCGGCGGCCGCTGCGGCCCGCTTGCCCAGGCCGATCACCAGCCAGCGGGCGAGGTTGTCGTTGAGCACCGTCAAAACCCGCACAATCAGCAGCACCGGAAAACCGGCCGTGGCGGCGATGGTGGGATCTGGGCGGGCGGCCGCCTCGGTGTCGTGCAAGGTGTCGCTCTCGTGGGAATCTCGGGACGGGAGGTTTCGTCGCTCAAAACCGGGGCCGAACGCGGCGGCCCCGGCTCCCGGTCGGCCCCGCTTCCCCAGCCTCCGGAGCGGACGTGGCAGACTGTAGCGGCTGTTTGAAACCCCTGCCAAGCGTGCGTATCCTCCATCCAGGCGGTGCGATGTCGGTCGGAGCCAGCCGGGCGATGGATCGGGCCGCCAGCCTTCGTCGGTCAATCGGTTCGCGGCGACGCGACCGCCCCCAACGCTGAAAGGACGCGATGAACACGCCGATCTCCCGACTCCTGCCGCGGCTCCTCGTGGTCTTCGCAGTCGCGGGCCTCGCGGCTTCGGCCGACGCCCAGGTGGTGTATTACTCGGCCCTCCGGCCCGTCGTCGCCGCGCCCGTTGTGGCCGCGCCGGTGGCTCCGGCCTATGTGGCCAACTACACGCCCGCCGGCAACTATGCCGCCGTCACCGCCTACTCGCCTCCGGTGGTGGCTCCGTCATCGGCGGTGGCCGTGACGTCGTCATACGCCCCGGCTGCCACGCCCGTCGCCGTCACGTCCTTCTATGCCCCGGCTGCGACGGCCGTGCCGGTGACCTCGTACTACGCTCCGGCCACCGTCGCCTATTCGCCGGTGGTCGCGGCCGCTCCGGTGGTTGCGGCCCCGGTGACGACGTACTACGCGCCGACCGCGGTCGTCGCTCCGATGTATCGCCGCGGCCTGTTCGGAGCCTTGCGGCCAGTGCGAAACGCGTACTACATCGCTTACTGAGTCGAACGCGGGGCGTCCCTCGGGAGGGGAGCGGGGTGGGCCGCTAGCCCCCGCAATTCTTGACCCGCCGAGGGGTCCGCCTATAGTACGGACGTTTTCGAGCCCCCCGAACCAAACGTCTTTCCGGGGTGGCGGCGGCGGAACGCTGCGGATGTCGCGGACGGTCAACATCATCGGAGCCGGGCCAGGCGGGCTCGCCTGTGCCATGCTCCTGGCCCAGGCTGGCGTGCGGGTTAAGGTCTTTGAGCGGCTGCCCGTGCCGGGCGGTCGTACCAGCACGATCACCACCCCCGACGGCTTCCGCTTCGACCTCGGTCCGACCTTCTTTCTCTACCCGCGGGTGCTCGAAGAGATCTTCACCGCCTGTGGCCGCGACCTGCGGCAGGAGGTGGAGATGGTGCGGCTGGACCCGCAGTATCGGCTGATCTTCGGGGCCGGCGGAGAACTGCTTGCCACGCCCGACATTGCCCGGATGGAGGCCGAGGTGGCCCGGCTCTCTCCGGCCGACTCCGGCGCCTTTTCCCGGTTCATGGAACACACGCGGGCGAAGTTCGAGCGGTTCGCCCCGTTTCTGGAGCAGCCCTTCGAGAGCTGGCTTGACCTGGCAAGCCCCGATCTGATCAAGCTCATGCCGCTGCTGAAGCCGTGGCGGAGCCTCGATTCGGAACTCGGCACCTTCTTCAGCGATGAACGGATCCGGCTGGCCTTCACCTTCCAGTCAAAGTATCTGGGCATGTCGCCGTTCAAATGTCCCAGCCTGTTCTCCATCCTGTCGTTTCTCGAATACGAGCACGGCGTCTACCACCCGGTGGGCGGCTGCGGCGCCGTGTCCGGGGCGATGGCCCGGATCGCCGAGGAGCTTGGGGCGGAGATCCACTATGGCGAGCCGGTCGAGTCGCTCGACTTCGCCGGGCGGCGGATCACGGCCGTGCAGACGGCCTCGGGGCGGCACGCGGCCGACGCCACGGTGGTCAACGCCGACTTCGCGCGGAGCATGACCCGGCTCGTGCCCGACTCGCTCCGGCGCCGGTGGAACGACCGGAAGATCGCGTCGCGGCGGTTTTCCTGCTCCACCTTCATGCTCTACCTCGGCATCGACGGCCGCTACGACGACGTGGCCCACCACAACATCTATCTCTCCGAGGATTACCGGCAGAATCTCGCCGACATCGAGCACCGGCACGCGCTCTCCGCCGACCCGTCGATGTATGTGCAGAACGCCTGCGTCACCGATCCTTCGCTCGCGCCCCCCGGCATGAGCACGCTCTACCTGCTGATCCCGGTCACCCATCGCCACCCCAACGTCGACTGGCGGCGGGAAGCCCCGCGGTATCGGGAGGTGGCTCTCGACCAGCTGGAGCGGATTGGGATCCGCGGCATCCGCGAGCGAATTCGGTTTGAGAAGCTGCTGACGCCCGACGACTGGCAGGACGACTACGAGATCTACCGCGGGGCCACCTTCAACCTCGCCCACGACCTCGGCCAGATGCTCCACATGCGGCCCCACAACCGCTTTGAGGACGTGGACGGCATGTACCTGGTGGGTGGCGGCACCCATCCCGGCAGCGGGCTGCCTGTGATCTACTCGTCGGCCCGGATCACGACCGATCTGCTGCTCGACGACCTCGGGCTGGGGCGGGCGGCGGTGGCGAACGGCAGGTCGACCCGCGGGCGGGCCGGCAAGGAGCCGGCCGCGGCGGTCTGACCTGGGCCAGCGGACGATCCAGCTCCAGCAACGACACAAGCAACGAGACGACGAGACACGAGGCGCGAAGCACGATGCGGAATGGAGATGATTCGGGGCGGGTGGTGGTGGTCGGCGGCGGCCTCGGCGGCCTGGCCGCGGCCTGCACGCTGGCGGCCCGGGGCTACGCCGTCACGCTCTGTGAACGCAACGCCTGGGCCGGCGGCAAGGCGGCGGTGCTCGAAGAGGGCGGCTACCGGTTCGACATGGGGCCGACGATCCTGACGATCCCCCGGGTGCTGCGGCGGATCTGGGCCGAGGCAGGCCGCGATCTCGAGTCATCCCTCGACCTCGTGCCGCTCGACCCCCAGTGGCGGAGCTTCTTCACCGACGGCACCACGCTCGACCTCGTCGCCGACGTGCCGCAGATGCGGGCGGTGCTCGACGAATACGCCCCCGGCAGCGGCTCGGGCGACGGCTACGGCCGGTTCATGGATCTCTCGAAGCGGCTCCACCGGCTCTCCGACGACTTCTTCTTCTGGCGGAGCGTGGGGGGCATGCGGGACATGTTCAACCCGCGGCAGAGCGTCTCCTTCTCGTTTCTCCGCGACCTGCTCGGGATGCGAATGGGCCACAGCGTGGCCGGCACGGTCCGGGAGTTTGTGCCCGACCAGCGGGCCGCCCAGATGCTCGACCACTTCACGCAGTATGTCGGCAGCTCGCCCGAGGCCTCGCCCGCGGTGCTCTGCGGAATCGCCCACATGCAGTCACACGACGGCGTCTGGTATCCGATGGGCGGCACCGGCGCTGTGCCGCGGGCGCTGGCAAGCCTGGCCGTCGACCTCGGTGTCGAGATCCGCACCAACACGCCCGTGTCGCGGATCGTCGTCGAGGGGGGCCGGGTGCGGGGCGTGGAAACGGCCGGTGGCGAGACGATCCCCGCGGCGGCCGTCGTCAGTAACTCCGACTCGGTTCGCACCCATCGTGAGCTGGTCAGCGGCCAGCCCCAGAAGCGGTTCCTGAAGCGGCGGAAGTACGAGCCGGGCTGCTCCGGAGTGGTGCTCTATCTCGGCCTCGACAAGCGATACGAGCAGTTGATCCACCACAACTTCGTCTTCTCCCAGGATCCCCACGAGGAATTCGAGGCGATCTACCACCGCGGCGAGCCTGCTCCTGATCCCACCTGCTACGTCTGCGCCCCTGCGATCACCGAGCCGGCGGTGGCGCCGCCAAGGGGCGAGGCGCTCTACGTGCTCGTGCACACGCCCTACCTCCGGCCGCATCACGATT
>JBJOHE010000078.1:0-2522 GCA_046047895.1 Planctomycetota bacterium
CCACTACGCCCTCAAGAATCTCCTGCTCCAATTCGTTCGCCGCCGCCTGAGCCGGCAGTGCCGCCGCCGGGGCGAATGCGACGAGGCGGTGGAGCAGGCCCGCTCGGTGCTCGACCCCAACGTGCTCACTATCGGCTTCGCCCGGCGATTTGCCACCTATAAGCGGGCCGACCTCGTGCTGGGCGACCTCGAGCGGCTGCTCCCGCTGGTGACGAACCCCGACCGGCCGATTCAGATCATCTTCGCCGGCAAGGCCCATCCCGCCGACGAGCCAGGCAAGGCGCTGATCCGCAAGATCGCCAACCTGCGGCACGACCCACGCATCGGCGGCCGGATCGTGTTCGTGGAAGACTACGACATCAACGTCTGCCGGCATCTCATCCAGGGTGTCGACGTGTGGCTCAACAACCCGCGGCGGCCCTTGGAAGCCTCGGGCACGAGCGGCCAGAAGGTTGTGCTCAACGGCGGCCTCAACTGTTCGATTCTCGACGGCTGGTGGGCCGAGGCCTTCGACGGCCGCAACGGCTTCGCGATCGGCCGCGGCGAGACGCACGCCCGCGACGAGATCACCGACCAGCGGGATTCGGAGGCGCTCTACAAAACGCTGGAAACCGAGGTGATCCCGCTCTTCTACGAGCGGGATTCTGACGGCCTGCCGCGAACCTGGATCAAGATGATGATGAACTCGATCAGTTCGCTGGCCTGGCGGTTCAGCGCCCACCGCATGGTGATGGACTACGCTCGGGCCTGCTACGTGCCGGCCGCCGGCGGCGTGTCGTGCGACATGCACAACCGGTAGCGGTCGTGGAGGACAGGCTTCAGCCTGTCCTACTTGGGCTGGCGACTGAATTCCAGTTCCGCCTTCCAGCGGTCGACCTGTTCGGCGGCGGCGGCCTGCTTGGCTTTCACCGCTTCGAGCTCGGCCGTGGCGGTCTCGAGAGCCTTCTTCGCCTCTTCCACCGCCTTCTGGGCCTCGGCCACCTGTGACTCCGCCACCTGCATCGCTCCTGCGGTCGCGGTCGCCTTCTGCGCGACCGTTTTTTCCAGGGCCGCGATTTCGTTGAAGGCCGCCTCCGCCACCTTCAGCCGGTCTTCGAGCCGCGGCGGGTTCGTGTCGGGGGTGCCCAGCAGCTCGCCCTTGTCGACCGTGAACACGGAGAGCGTTCCCGCCAGGTCGCCGGCCACGAGCCGTTGCCGGTCGCTCGTCGCCACCACCCGCAGGCCGATCTCGCCAAGCGCAGGAAAGTCGCGTTCCTTTCCGCCGTCGCCCTTCCACAGGACGAGTTTCTTGTCGCGGCCGCAGCTGGCCAGCCGGCCATCGGCCAGCCAGCAGAGCCCCTGCACGCCGCCACCATGGGCCTGCCACTCCTTCATCTTCTCCCCGGAGCGGCGATTCCAGAGCCGGATTTTGCCATCTTCGCTGGCGGTGGCGAGCACTTCGCCATCACCCCGCCACGCCACGGCCGTGATGCCGCCCCCATGCCCCTTGAGCACGGCATCCTCTCGGGCACCGCGCGTCTCCCAGAGAAAGGCGTTGCCGGCCCGGTCGCCGGTGGCCAGCATGCGGCCGTTGGGGGAAAACTCGACCGCCGTGATCCAGTCGGTGTGGTTCTTGATCTCGGCATCGATCTCTCCGTCGGCCGTGCGGATCAGCCGCACCACCTTCTGCGGGCCGCCGAGGGCGACCACCCGCTGATCGGCCGAGATGTCGGCGGCGAGCACCTCGTCGTATTCGTCGCCGAGTTCGGTCACCCGCTTGGCCGTGGCCAGGTCCCAGATCACCACGCGTCCACTCTTGCCTCCGACGCCGCCGCCCGCCACGAGTAACGTGGCGTTGCGGGAAAACCGCAGCGTGGTCACATCGCCTTCGGGGAAAGGCAGCACGCCACGGAAGGCGAGTGAGCCGGTGTCGTAGAGGAGCACCTGGCCCCGGCCGCCGACGGCCGCCACCGCGCCATTGGGCGACGCCGCCAGCGCGGTGATCGCCAGGGGCCGCCGCCCGTGCGACTCGACCTGCAACGAGAGCCGCGGCGGCACCACCGGCGGCCCATCGGGCACGAGCACGGCCTTGGGATCGAGGGCCAGCGACACGGTCGCCTTCTTGGCCACCGGCTGGCCCCCCTTCCGCTCGATCGCGCCGCCGGCGATCCATTTCGTGATCACCGCGAGCATCGAGTCGGGGATCCGGTCGGCCTGTGGCGGCATCTTCGGCTCCGACTCGTGGCTGGCCAGTTGCCAGAGATACGAACCCTCGGCATCACCGGGGGCGATCACCTCGCCCGAGGAGCCGCCCGCCATCGTTCGGTTGTACGAGGTGAGGTCAAGCCCGCCCGACTGTTTGTCGGCGTTGTGGCAGCTGCAGCATTTTTCCCGAAACACCGGCAGCACATCCTCCTCGAACGTCGGCACCCCCTCCGCCGCGAAGCCAGACGCGGCGATGAAAGACAACAAGCCGCATCCAAGCAGTGCCGGGAGACTCCGTCGCGATGCTCGTGCGTGCGTCAGCCCGCCGGCTTGCGCCG
>JBJOHE010000079.1:0-3069 GCA_046047895.1 Planctomycetota bacterium
TCATGTCGCCCGGCACGCTGGAGAACTTCGAGATCCAGATGCGACTCCAACTCGACGGCATCGGGGCCCAGCTCAAGAGCGAAGACGGCTACACCACGATCGTGGAATTGACCCCCGGCGGGGCCGCCGAGCGAGACGGCCGCCTCAAGTCGAAGGACCGGGTCGTGGGCGTGGGGCAGGGCACCGAGGGGGAGATTGTCGACACCGTCGACATGAACCTCAACGAGGTGGTCAAGATGATCCGCGGCAAGCGGGGCACGGTGGTGAAGCTCAAGGTGATCCCCGTGGGCGAGACCGCCCCCAAGATCTACGACATCACCCGTGACAAGATCGAGCTCAAGGATGCGGAGGCCCGCGGGGAGATCATCGAGCACGGCCTCAAGGCCGACGGCTCCCCCTACCGAATCGGTGTGATCAACCTGCCGAGCTTTTACATGGACATGGCCGGGGCCCAGCAGGGGCAGGCCGAATACAAGAGCACCACCCGCGACTGCCGCCGGCTGCTCGATGACTTCCGCAAGGAGAAGGTCGATTGCGTGGTGCTCGACCTGCGGAACAACGGCGGCGGCTCGCTGCCGGAGGCGATCAAACTCACGGGCCTGTTCATCGACCGGGGCCCGGTGGTGCAGATCAAGGACGCCGACCAGCAGGTGCGGCCCTATGACGACGTTGATCCGGGAGTGGCCTGGGACGGGCCGCTCGTGGTGCTGGCCAACAAGTTCAGCGCCAGCGCCAGCGAGATTCTGGCCGGTGCCATCCAGGATTATCGTCGCGGCCTGATCGTGGGCGACGACGCCACCCACGGCAAGGGCACGGTGCAGAGCCTGCTCGATCTCGGACGGCAGCTCTTTCAGCGGTTCGACAACGCGCCGTCGCTCGGCGCGATCAAGATCACGATGCAGCAGTTCTACCGCCCCAGCGGCGCGAGCACCCAGCTCGAGGGCGTGAAGAGCGACGTCGTCCTCCCGAGCATCACGAGCCATCTGCCCGTGGGTGAATCCGACCTCGACTACGCGATCCCGTTCGATCGGGTGCCGCCGGCCCGCTACCAGGCCGAGGGGCGGGTAAACAACCGGGTTGTCGAGCTCCTCCGCCAGGAATCGGCCAAGCGGATCGCCGCCGACGAGAAGTTTGGTGAGAAGGCGGAGGACATCGCCCGCTACGAGAAGCGGAAGGATGAGAAGACGATCTCGCTGGTCGAGACCGAATTCGCCAGGCAGTGGAACGAGGGCAAGGCCGCCGAGGAAGAAGAGGAGAAGCGGCTGGAGGAGTCGGAGTTTTCCAAGCGGCCGGTCGTGAAGCGTGACTATTACTTCGATGAGGCGATGAACGTCACGATCGATTACCTCCGGGCGTTGTCAGGCGCCGGCGGCCTCGCCGAAGCCGCCCAGGCGACGCCGTAGGAAAGTCGAGGCGACGTCAACTGGTAGGCCGGGACTGCCCATGTCCCGTCGCCGGACGTTCGCTGCGGGCATCCATGCCCTCCGTTCACTCCGAGATAACTTCGCTCTCGCCCTCCGGGCTTCGCTCGTTCTCTAGGCCGTCTCCGAGACACGGGCAGCCCCGACCTGGGCAACCTCTTCCCTGAGGCACGTGATCGGCAAGACCCGTGGCCGCAGGCTTGCAGCCTGCGGAATTCGGGTGTTTCTTGCAGGTACGTGCCATGTCGCGAGCACGGCACGCACTTGGGCAGGCTTCAAGCCTGCCCCCACGGGTCTACAAGCCTGCCATCCTCAATGGTTTCTCCGCTCACCCCAGGCCCCCAGGCACGCAGCGAGGCGCCGCCTCGCGCAGCGTGCCCACCGCGTCGCCCCGCCTCGATGAACATCCGCGCACACAGGGCCGCCACCCCAGACCGGCCGCACGCAATCGGCCGCCCGGAAGGCGGCCGGCCGGGCGGAGGCCCGGCAAGCTCAGCGGGGCCAGGGATGGCCCGCTGAGCCTTAAAGAGGATGGCCCGCTGAGCGCTGAAACAGCAGGCCGGCTGTGAGGAGTCGGGCGGGGTTGACCCGCTTGTCGCCACCGCGAGTGCGGGCGGCGGCGGGGTCGAAGACCGGTGGTGGGCTGCCGGTTTCCGCCGCCAGCCGGCCGTACCAGTCGCGGCGGCGGATGGGCTGGCCGTCGGAGACGACGTAGAGCGGGTCGGGGGCGGCTGCGTCGCCGACGGCCACCACCACTCGGGCGGCGTCGTCGACATGGATCAGGTTGAGCCAGCTCTCAGGATCGGCCGGAATCGGGCGGCCGGCCCGGAGATCATCGAGCCGGGGGAGACGGTCTGGGCCGTAGAGGCCGGCGAAGCGGAGGGCGACGCCAGGTCCCGCCGGGTGGGCGGCGAGCAGGGCTTCGGCCTCGACAAGCGTGCGGCCCGCCTCCCGGGCGGGACTGACGGGCGTGGTCTCGTCGACGATGCCGCCCGCCTCGTCACCCCAGACGCCGGTCGAACTGGAGAAGATGATCCGGGGCCCGGGCTGATTGCCGCCAGACGTCGGTGGGCCGGCGGCTTCTGCCTGCGCGACCGCGTCCAGCATCCGCGCGAGGCCGACGACGTGCACGTCGCGGGAACTGCCCCCGGCGGCCCGATCGAAGCCGACGCTCCAGAAGATCGTCGCCGGCAGGCCGCGTTCGGTGAAGAGTCGCTTCCAGTCGGCCGATGCGACATCGATCACCGCCGGCTCGATCCCCTCGGCCGCGAGCGATTCGGCCCGGGCGGAAGACCGGGTCGTGCCGATGGCCCGGTCGCCGCGTGCGGCCCAGAGTCGGGCCACGCGGCTGCCGAGATAGCCCGCGCCCACCACGATGCGAAGCGGCGCTGTGGGCGTCATGAAGCCGCTGCTCCGGGGCCGGTCGGGGCGGTACCGCGGCCATCGAGCCAGGCCTGGAGCACGAGCTGGGCGGCGACGGCATCGCTCCGCTTCTTCTTGCCGGCGCGGGTGAAGCCGACGCCGGCGAGCATCCCGGCGGCCTCATGGGAGGTGTACCGCTCGTCCTGATAGGCGACAGGCCGGCCCGTTGCCCGGCCGAGCCAGCGGCCGAACCGCTCCGCCTCGCCGGCCATCTCGCTCGTCCGCC